>NZ_JAFLNG010000252.1 GCF_017427025.1 Streptomyces sp. FH025 | reverse complement strand
ACCGGCGCGAAGGCCTCCATCACCGGCTCCAGGACGGTGATGTACGAGAAGCCGTAGCGCTCCCGCTGGGCGCGCAGTTGGTCGGCCATCTGGCGGGCCGTGCCGAGGAGGAGGATCGGCAGGTCGAGTGCCTCGTCCTCGGTGAGGTGCGGGAAGTCGGGCAGGTGGCGCTGGACGGCGGCGCGGCGGTCGCCGGTGGCCTCCACGATGTGGATCAGGAGGTTCAGCTCGGCCGGTTCGGCGCGGTCGGCGGCGAACCGCCGGTAGGTGGCCACGCGTTCGTCCAGCTGTGCGGCCGTGAGCACGGTCGGCTTGGCGTCCGGGCCGGTGCGGATGGCGGTGAACGCGGCGATCTCGGCGTGCCGGGCGGTCAGCCGCAGGACGCGGTCGCCGTTGCCGCCGATCAGCAGCGGCGGTCGGGGGCGCTGCAAGGGCTGCGGGACGAACTCGTCCGAGCCGTACAGCCGGTCCAGCTCCTCGATGGTGCGCTGGAGGTGGTCCACCCGCTCGCC
The DNA here is from genome assembly GCF_017427025.1 of Streptomyces sp. FH025. Lineage (GTDB taxonomy): Bacteria > Actinomycetota > Actinomycetes > Streptomycetales > Streptomycetaceae > Kitasatospora. Next base: position 9,431 of record NZ_JAFLNG010000252.1, on the reverse strand, counting down.
GGGCTTGCCGAAGGGCAGGCCCGCAGCGTCGTGTTCCGCCTGCACGTAGCCGGTGCCGAGCCCCAGTTCGAGGCGGCCGCCGGTGAGTTGGTCGGTGGTGGCGACCTCGCGGGCGAGCAGGGTCGGGTTCCAGAAGGCGGAGTTGAGGACGAAGGTGCCGAGCCGGGGCCGCTCGGTGGCCTCGGCCGCCGCGACCAGGGCGGGGAAGGGTGCGGGCATGCCCAGGTGGTCGGGGACCTTGATCACGTCGTAGCCGAGCGCCTCCGCCGTACGGCACTTCTCCTGCCACTGGCTGCGCTCCGCCGGGGCCAGCAGGTTGACGCCGAACCGGAATGGGCGGGCCATGAACTCTCCTTGCAGGTAAGTGGAAGGGTGGCATCCGTTTCCAATGGTCGGGCACCGTGCACCAGTTCATCACTCGATGTCGATCACCGCCAGCGCGGCGGGGGCGGTGTGAACGTCCGGCGGGCATCGGCGGGGGTTGCGGAAAAGGCGAGGCTCGAACAGGTGTCGGGGGTGATGATGGGGGTGTGCACCTCACCTCGGAGACCGGGTCGGACGGCGTCGTGCAGCGGCGGTTCGTCGTCGACGGAGTTCCCGGCGTGCTGTGGCTGCCGGCGTCGTCCGAGCCGTCGGAGCCGTCGGAGCCGTCGGACGGACCGGAGCGATCGGAGCCCGGCGGGCGGCCCCTGGTGCTGCTCGGGCACGGCGGCGGGCAGCACAAGACGGCGCCGGGGGTGGTGGAGCGGGCGCGCAGATGCGTGACACGGTACGGCTACGCGGCGGTGGCGCTCGACGCACCCGGGCACGGGGAGCGGAATCGCAGCGCCCAGGACGAGCGGTTCGCCACCGAGATCGGGGAGTTGCTGGCGGCCGGGCGGCCGATCAGCGCGTGGGTGGCGCGGCACACGGCGGCGCTCGCGGAGCGGGCCGTGCCCGAGTGGCGGGCGGTGCTGGACGCGCTGGGGGCGATCGGGGAGGGCCTCGGGCCGGTCGGGTACTGGGGGCTGTCGCTGGGGAGCGTGGTCGGGATTCCGCTGGCAGCGGCCGAACCGCGGATCACCGCGGCGGTGTTCGGGCTGACCGGGCTGACCGGGCAGACGTCGCCGACGGAGGCGGCCGGGCGGGTCGGAGTCCCGCTGCGCTTCCTCCTCCAGTGGGACGACGAACTGGTGCCGCGCGAGGCGGCGTTGGCACTGTTCGGCGCGCTCGGCTCCCGGGAGAAGACGCTGCACGCCAACCCCGGCGGGCACGAGGCGGTGCCGGACTTCGAGCTGGCGTCCTCGGAGCGATTCCTCTGCCGGCGCCTGCGGCCGGGGGCCGGAGCCTGAGCCCGTAGCTCGGTCCCCGGCGGAGGCCGTTCCGTAGCACGTCCGCGGCCGTTTCCCGGTGGCGCGCGCCCCTTTCCCGGTGCCAGCACATTTCCACCACACCGCACCCTCGCTTCACAGCGTTTCCACAAATGTGGGTGTCCGTATTGCCGGAACAGCGCGAGTTTGTGTCGGATTCCTTGGTGCGGTCATATTCCGGCGCTTGTCGGCGGCGAGTAAAACTTCGCAAAGGATTGCCCTCTTCGGTCATGTGTCCGGGTCTCTGATTCAACAGAATGTTGCAGCTCAGGGGCGTGATGGTGACTCTCGGTCGATTTGGGGTAACGCAACGCTCCTATCCCGGTCGGCAATCCGCAGGAGTACGGTTCCCAACGAATCGCCGAACGGGCTCCCGAGTAATCTCCCGAGCCCTCTCGGCCGTACCGGGAAATTGGTGCGAAGTATGGCTCGACAAAAGGGGGAAGGGGCTTCCGCAGAAGCCCCCGAGGGGCCTTCCGGGGCTACCCGTCCGATATCCGTCACGTTAGTCGTGGAAGTCCTGCGCGGCGTCGCCCAGGTCGATTTCATGCCGTCCGCCGTGTGCGGGCTCTTCTTCGTCACCGCACTGTTCGCCGCCGGCTGGCAGTACGGCCTCTACGGTCTGCTCGGCAGCGCCGTCTCCACCGCCGTCGCGTACGGCCTCGGGCTCGGGCGGGACACCGTCCGGGCCGGGCTGACCGGGTACAACGGGTGCCTGGTGGCGCTCGGTTGCGCGGTCTTCCTCGGGCCCGGGCACCCGGCCACCGTGGTGGTCGCCGTGCTCGGCGCCGCCGTCGCCGTGGTGGTCACGGCAGGCCTCGGGGCGCTGCTGGAGGGCCGGGGGATCCCCGCGCTGACCGCGCCGTTCTGCCTGGTCGCCACCGCCGTCACGGCCGCGGCGCCAGGGCTGCGGAACCTGTGGCACCAGGACGCCGGCCCGGCCGCGCTGCCCGTACCGGCCACCGGGGCGACCGGGCTGAGCTGGGAACAGCTCTGGCACGGGTTCCTCGCCAACATCGGCCAGGTCTTCTTCATGCCGCAGTGGTACGTCGGTCTGCTGTTCCTGGCCGGACTGTTCGTCGCCAGCCGGCTCGCCGGGCTGATGGCCTGCGTCGGCAGCGCGACCGCGCTGCTCACCGCCTGGGCCTTCGGCGCGCCCGCCGAGGCCGTCGGACAGGGGCTGCTCGGGTACAGCGGGGTGCTGGTGGCGCTGGCGCTGTGTGGAGTGTTCGTCGCCCCCGGCGGCTGGAGCGCGGCCTACGCCGTGCTCGGCGCGGCCGCCGCCACCGTGCTGACCCCGGCGCTCGGCGCGCTCTCCGCGCCGTTCGGCGGCCATGCCTTCACCTGGCCGTTCGTCCTGACGACGATGCTGTTCCTGGCGGCGGTACCGGCGATTCCCCGACTGCGCCGGATCTGATCCCGGCCGGTTCCACGGTCGGTTCCACGATCGATTCGGCAGCCGGTTCGGCGGCCGGTTCCGCAGCGGGCTCGGGCAGGCGTTTCCCGTCCAACTCCCTTGCATTTCATCGGATTCTCGGAAAGGAAGAGTGATTCCCGTGAATCTCTCCCCGCGTGAGATGGACAAGCTCTACATCTACGTCGTGGCCGATCTGGCCCGCAAACGCCGCGACCGCGGCGTCAAGCTCAACTACAGCGAGGCCTGCGCACTGATCAGCGAGGCCATCATGGAGGGCGCCCGGGACGGCCGCACCGTCGCCGAGTGCATGGAGATCGGCAAGCAGGTCGTCAGCGGCGCGGACGTCATGCCCGGCGTGCGCGAGATGCTGCCGCTGCTCCAGGTCGAGGCCGCCTTCGTGGACGGCACCAAGCTGGTCTCCTGTCACGACCCGGTGGGTGCCTGAACCATGGCACCCGCCACGCCCGCGACGGTCGTCCTGGCCGGCGGGCACGAGAGCGACGGCGGCCGCGACCTGGCCGCCCTGGTGGACCGCGAGCCCACCGTGCACGCCGTGGCCGCCGCCGGCCGACCGCTCGCCGAAGCCGTACGGTCCGCACTGGCCGCCGGCGACGCCCCGGTGTGCGTCGTCCCGATGACCCTCGGCCGCGACCCCGGGCTCGTCGCCGACACCGCCCGCGCCCTGCGCTGGCTCGCCGCCGGCGAAGGCCGGGGCCGGCTCGCCCTGACCGCGCCCTTCGGCGCCGCCGAGCACCTGATCGGCTGGCTGCGGGCCGCGGCGGCGAGCAGCGAACAGGGCGCGGTGCTGGTCACCGCCCCGGCGGCTGGGCCGTTCGAGGACGCCGAACTGTTCCGGATCGCCCGGCTGGTCCGCCAGTACGGCCGGCACCGCTGGGTCGAGGTGGCCCTCGCGGGCGGCGACCCGGACCTGGCCGAGGGCGCCGAACGCTGCCGGCTGCTCGGCGCGGCGGAGGTGACGGCCGTACCGGCCTCCTTCGGCCCGGCGCTGCGCACCGCCCTGCCCGGCGTCCGGGACGGCGGGCCGCTGCTGCGGCCGTCCGCGATCGCCGGGGTGGTCGCGGCCCGGACGGCGGCGGCGCTGCACCTGCTCGGCCACGGCGAGGACGGCATCCTGGCCGGCCTCGACGCCGAGCACGGGCACGGCTACGCGCACAGCCACGGGCCGGGCGGCGACCACGGCCACGGGCCTGGCGACCACGGCCATTCACACGTGCACCCGCACACCCACGCGCACACCCCCCACGCACAGACCCCCCACGCACACACCCCCCACTGAACCGGCAGAGAGGAAGGCCAGCCATGTCTGGTGGCGCCGCATACCTGTACGGCGACGACCCGGTGGAGATCAACGCCGGCCGCGCCAAGGCCACCATCACGGTCAGCAACACGGGCGACCGAGCGATCCAGGTCGGTTCCCACTACCACTTCTTCGAGGCCAACCGCGCCCTCGACTTCGACCGCAACGCCGCCTTCGGCAAGCACCTCGACATCCCGGCCGGCACCGCCGTCCGCTTCGAGCCCGGCGACACCAAGGACGTCACGCTCGCCCAGTTCGGCGGCCACCGCCGCCTGATCGGCTTCGCCAACCTCGTGGACGGCGGCACCACCGCCCGCGACACCCGCGCCCGCGCCATCGACCGGGCGATCGCCCTCGGCTTCAAGGGCACCAACCTCGACCACAAGGAAGACGAGTCCCGCACGGGGTTCCGGAACGAAGGCGACCGCTGATGGCCATCCTCTCCCGCAAGCAGTACACCGACCTCTTCGGCCCCACCGTCGGCGACCGCTTCCACCTCGCCGACACCAACCTCGTCGTCGAGGTCGAGAAGGACTTCAACCAGGGCCACTACGGCGACGAGGCCGTGTACGGCGGCGGCAAGGCCATCCGCGACGGCATGGCCCAGGACCCGGCCGCCACCTCCGTCCAGGGCGCGCTCGACCTGGTCATCACCAACGTCGTCGTCATGGACCCGGTGCTCGGCGTCGTCAAGGGCGACATCGGCGTCAAGGACGGCTTCATCACCGCCGTCGGCAAGGCGGGCAACCCGCACACCCAGAGCGGCGTGCACCCCAGGCTGGTGATCGGTCCCGGCACCGAGGTCATCTCCGGCGAGCACCTGATCGCCACCGCCGGCGGCATCGACACCCACATCCACTTCATCGCCCCGCAGCAGGTGCAGGAGGCGCTGAGCAACGGCATCACCACCCTGATCGGCGGCGGCACCGGCCCGTCCGACGGCACCAACGGCACCACCTGCACCCCCGGCCCGTGGAACATCCACCGGATGTACCAGGCGGTCGAGGACCTCCCGGTCAACGTCGGCCTGCTCGGCAAGGGCAACGGCTCGCTGCCCGGCGCGCTGCGCGAGCAGGTCGAGGCCGGCGTGTGCGGCCTCAAGGTGCACGAGGACTGGGGCAGCACCCCGGCCGCGATCGACACCGCGCTCGGCGTCGCCGACGACTACGACGTGCAGGTGGCCATCCACACCGACACCCTCAACGAGGGCGGCTTCTTCGAGGACACCCTCTCCGCGATCGACGGCCGCACCATCCACACCTTCCACACCGAGGGCGCGGGCGGCGGCCACGCCCCCGACATCATGCGGATCGCCGGCGAGCCCAACGTGCTGCCGTCCTCCACCAACCCGACCCTGCCCTACACCGTCAACTCGGTGGACGAGCTGCTGGACATGGTGATGGTCTGCCACCACCTCAGCCACGACATCCCCGAGGACGTCTCCTTCGCCGACTCCCGGGTCCGCGCCGAGACCATCGCCGCCGAGACCGTGCTGCACGACGAGGGCGTCATCTCGATCTTCTCCTCCGACTCGCAGGCCATGGGCCGGATCGGCGAGTCCTTCACCCGCGCCTTCCAGACCGCCCACCACTGCAAGGAGCAGCGCGGCAAGCTGGCCGGCGACACCGAGCGCAACGACAACTTCCGCGTCCTGCGCTACCTCGCCAAGCTCACCATCAACCCGGCCGTCGCCTCCGGCACCGCCGAGCACATCGGCTCCCTGGAGCCCGGCAAGCTGGCCGACATCGTCCTCTGGCCGATCAACTCCTTCGCCGCCAAGCCCAAGATGGTCATCAAGGGCGGCGTCATCAACTGGGCCCTGATGGGGGACCCGAACGCCTCGCTGCCCACCCCGCAGCCGGTCTACTACCGCCCGATGTACGGCGCGTACGGGCGGGCCAGGCAGGCCACCCGGGTGTCCTTCATGTCGCAGGCGGCCGTCGACCTCGGCGTCCCGGCCCGACTCGGCCTGGAGAGCCGGGTGCTGCCGGTGCGGCACTGCCGGTCCGTCGGCAAGCAGCACATGGTGCGCAACGACGCGCTGCCGAAGATCGCGGTCGACCCGGAGACGTACAAGGTCACCCTGGACGGCGAACCGGCCACCATCGAGCCCGCCCGCGAACTGCCGCTCAACCACCTGTTCTACCTCGCGTGAGCGCCGCCGCGCCGGACGGGACGGCCGGGCTGGACGGGACGGCCGGGCTGGACGCCCTGCTGGTCAGCCTCCAGCTGACCGACTCCGCCTTCCCCAGCGGCTTCTACACCCTCTCGCACGGCCTGGAGGGCTACGCCCAGGCCAAGGCCGTCACCCCGGACACCCTGCCCGAGCTGCTCGCCGACCTGCTGCGGCACGGCGTCGGACCGTCCGACGCCACGGCGCTGGCCCTGGCCCACCGGGCCGCCACCGAGGACGACCGGGAGCTGCTCGCCGAGACCGACCAGCGGCTGCACGCCACCAAGCTCAACCGCGAGCTACGACTGGCATCCACCCGGACCGGGCGCCAACTCCTGGACATCGCCCGGGAGTCGGTGGGAGGCGAGCCGCTGGAACGGTACGCCGAACTGGTCGCCGCCAAGCGCGCCCCCGGCTGCCAGGCGGTGGTCGCCGGGGTGGCCTACGCCTCGGCCGCCGTACCGGTCGAACAGGCCGTCGCGAGCGACCTGTTCGCCTTCTGCACCAGCTTCGTCGGTGCCGCGCTGCGGCTGCGGCTGACCGACCACCGGCGGGCGCAGGTGGTACTGCGGGCGGCCGCCCCGGTGATCCGGGAGGTGGTATCGGCCGCGCTGGTGCGGGAGTTGGCGGACCTGGGCGGCTGCGTGCCGATCGCGGACGCGATGTCCGGGCGGCACGAGCGGGCCGAGGCGCGGCTGTTCGCGAGCTGAACACATCTACCGAGCAAGGAGAACAGCATGACCGAGAACGTGCTCCGCGTGGGCATCGGCGGCCCGGTCGGCTCCGGCAAGACGGCGCTGATCGAGGCCCTCGTCCCGGTGCTGATCGCGCGCGGCCACCGCCCGGCGGTCATCACCAACGACATCTACACCCAGGAGGACGCCCAGCACGTGCGCCGCACCCTCGCCGGGGTGCTCGACCCCGAGCGGGTCGTCGGCGTGGAGACCGGCGCCTGCCCGCACACCGCCGTCCGGGACGACCCGACGATGAACCTGGCCGCCGGGGCCGAGATCCTGGAACGCTTCCCCGACGTCGACACCCTGCTGTACGAGTCCGGCGGCGACAACCTCACCCTGACCTTCAGCCCGGTGCTGGTCGACCTCTTCCTGTTCGTCCTCGACACCGCCGAGGGCGAGAAGATGCCCCGCAAGCGCGGCCCGGGCATCACCGAGTCGGACCTGCTGGTCATCAACAAGATCGACATCGCCCAGTACGTCCGCGCCGACCTCGGGATCATGGAGTCCGACGCCCACCGGGTCCGCGAGGGCGGGCCGGTGGTGCTCACCAACTGCCTGACGGGGGAGGGGCTGGAGGAGATCGCGACCTTCCTGGAGACCTTCCGGAAGGTCCCGGCGTGACCGTGCCCGCCCCGGGGATGGTGCCCCGGCTCGACCCCCGCCACTACGAGCCGGCCCGCGTCCCGTACGAGGTCCGCCGGCACGCCGGGACGCCCGACACCCTCGGGGTCGGGCGCCCCGGCAAGGTCGGACTGCTGGAGCTCGCCTTCGAACGGATCGGCGCACGAACCGAACTCACCGGCCACTACCAGAAGTCGCCGTTGCAGATCATGCGCCCGCTCTACTTCGACCCGGCCCGCCCCGACCTCGCCGTCACCCTGCTGATGTCCACCGGCGGCGGCATCCTCCAGGCCGACCGGCTGCGGACGGACGTGCGCTGCGGGGCCGACACGGCCGTCCACCTCACCACCCAGGCGGCCACCAAGGTCTACCGGATGGAGCACGACTACGCGACCCAACTCCTCAACCTGGAGGCCGGACCGGGCGCCTACGTCGAGTACCTGCCCGAGCCGGTGATCCCCTTCGTCGACTCGCGCCTCTACCAGCGCACCGTGCTCACCGTCGACCCGGACGCGACCGTGCTGGCCGGGGAGACCGTCCTCGCCGGACGCCTCGCCCGGGGCGAGCGCAACGCCTACCGGGTGTTCGCCTCCGACCTCGAAGTGCGGCGCCCCGGAGGCGAGTTGGTGGCGCTCGACACCGTCCGACTGGAGCCCTCGGGTAGTGGCGTCGCCGGACCGGCCGTCCTCGGCGGACACGACGTGATGTCCAGCCTCTACGTCCTCAGCCCGCTCGCCCCGGCCGCCCGGATCGCCGACACCCTCCACGAGGCACTCGCCGACCGCGGGCTGCTGTACGGGGTCAGCGTGCTGCCCCAGGACAGCGGCGCCTGGCTGCGCCTGCTCACCTCCGACACCCGTGCGGCCGCCGCCGCCCTCCGCGCCGCCTGGGACGCCGTGCGGCGCCTGCTGATCGGCGCCCCGGCGCCGGACCTGCGGAAGACGTAGGCGGGGCGGGGGCTCCTGCCGGGCACTCCTGTCGGGGCTCCTGCCGGGCACCCCTGTCGGTGGCTCCTGCCGGGGCTCCTGCCGGGGCTCCTCGCCGGGGAGCGAACGGCGAGCGGGCGCCGGGGAGTGCACCGGGCACGCCGGGGGCGTTCGCGCCAACCTGCCGGGACACCATCGGCGCTGTTCAGCGGCGGTGCCGGCGGCGCGTCCGGCGGCGGCGCGCCGGGGCGCCGGTGGCCGGTTACCGGCGGGGTGGTCGTGCGTGTGCCGAGGAAGCCCTGCTACATCCGATGGACGGGCTCGCGGCGCACCGGGTGCCGCGCCCGGCTCGGGAGGCGCAGTGGCGAATCAGGACGGCCGGGTCTTCGTGCGCGGGTACTGGCGGCGCAGGCCGGCGCCCGGCGGCGGTGCCAAGGGCGGCAGCTGGCTGATCGCCGGGGTGGCCGCGGCGTTCTGGCTCTGGGGGCACTTCGTCGGGTTCTCCGACACCCCGCCCGCCGCACCGCCGCCGCCCGCACCGGCTCCGACGGCGTTCGGCGCCCCCTGATCGCGCGTCGCTCCCACGGGGGTTCAGGCCGGGCCCGTCGGAGGGGTCCAGCGTGCGACGAACCTCCGCTGCCAGGGCGTCTCCACCGCGTGCGGGCTGTAGTGCTCCCGCACGTACGCGACCGCCCGCGCCGCCGGGACGCCGTCCAGCACCGCGATGCAGGCGAGCGCGGTGCCCGTACGGCCCCGGCCGCCCGCGCAGGCGAGCTCGACGCGCTCGTCCGCGCAGCGCTCCCAGGCCTCGCGGAAGGCGTCGGCCGCGTCGGCGCGGTCGGTGGGCAGCCGGAAGTCGGGCCAGCGCACCCAGCGCCGCTCCCACCCGA
>NZ_JAFLNG010000251.1 GCF_017427025.1 Streptomyces sp. FH025 | reverse complement strand
GGTCGCTGGTGGCGACCAGGCGCAGGGCCGTCGTGAAGTCGGGTACGGAGGCCGCCACGGTGCGCGGCGTTCCCTCGGCCTCCAGCAGCCGGTCGGCCGCGGTGCGCAGTCGCCCGTGGCGGGAGACCACGACGTGGTCCCAGGCGGTGAAGCGGGCGGTCGTGGTCTCGCCGCGGCTGAGCGGGTGGCCCGCGCGGACCACGCCGAGGAGTGGCTCGCGCACCAGGCCTTCGGTGCGCAGACCGGCCTCCTTGGGCGCGTTGACGCTGATCGCGAGCTCGGCGGCGCCCTCGCGGAGCGTCCCTCCTTCGTCGGCGGCCCTGCCCTCGCTGAGGAAGCGCAGTTGGACGCCGGGGGCTTCGGCCCGTACGCGGGTCAGCAGGTCCGTGCCGAAGCACGCGACGAGGTCCTCGGGGGCCAGGACGGTGAGGACGCGGCGCAGTTCGGCCACCGTGTCCCCCTCGGCGGGGCCCAGCAGGTTCTGCGCGTCCTCGACCAGGGCGCGTACCCGCGGGCGCAGGGCCAGCGCGTGCGCGGTCGGTTCCATGCCCCGGCCGGTGCGCACCAGCAGGGGATCGGCGAAAGCGGTGCGCAGCCGTCCCAGGGCCCGGCTGACGGCCGGCACCGACAGGTCCAGTCGGCGGGCCGCCGCGGTGACGCCGCCCTCCTCCAGCACGGCATCGAGGACGACGAGGAGGTTGAGATCGAGGGACGTCACTTTCACCGGGCGAAAGTAGCACTTGCGATCTTTGCACTGGTCGTACCCGGTGGCCGGTCCTAGGGTCGGAGACATCACCGCGGGACGGGGCCTCGAAGGCCCCAAGTGCGCGGCGGGCGACCGCTGTCGGAGCCGCGGTCGCGTCGAACCAGGTGGCCCGAGGGCGGGCCCGGATGCGATACCGAGGAGAACGATCCATGACGGATGGCATGAGCGACGACCCGCGCGCGCTGGTCGCGACGGGCAGTCAGGTCCTGGCCGCGGCCGGGCAGGGGGACATGGTGTGGGGGCACCTGGCGGTCCGCGATCCGGGCGGACGCGGCGTGTGGATGAAGTCGGCGGGCTGGGGCCTGGAGGAGATCACGCCCGACCGCGTCCTGCTCGTCTCGTGGACCGGCGAGCTGCTGGAGGGGGAGGGGCGGGTGCACCTCGAACACCACATCCACACCGAGATCATGCGGGCCCGTCCCGACGTGCACGTCAGTCTCCACACCCACTCCCTGACGGTCAACGCCTTCAGTGCCCTCGGCGAACCGCTGCGCGCGCTCGGCCACGACGCCGTCGTCTTCGCCGAGCACGGCCTGCCCCGGTTCACCGCCACCGACAACCTCGTCCGCACCCCCCAACTGGGCCGTGCGCTCGCGGCCGACCTCGGCGACGCCCGTGCCTGCCTGATGCCCGGACACGGCCTGGCGGCGGTCGGCCGCGACATCGCCCACGCGGTCATGTACGCGATCCTGCTCGAACGCGCCTGCCGGACCCAGCTCACCGCCCGGGCCGCGGGCGAACTCCGGCACTGGACCGGTCACCAGGAATGCCTGGAGAAGGACGCGGTGGCCTGGCCCGACAGTCAGATCGACGCGGGGTGGCGGTACTGGCGACGCCGTGCCGCGCTCCTCCAGGCCCTCTGACCGCCCGGGGCGCGCCCGCACGTAAGGACTCCGGGGCGGCGACCCGTCAGCGGGCGGCGAGGAGGCCGTCCACCAGGGCTCGGAGCCCGTCCAGGTAGGTGTCCTCGGCGGTCAGCGGCGCCCAGCGGTCCGCGACCTGTGCCAGGCGGGGCAGCTCGCTCGCGTCGAGACCGGCGAAGACCCGCTCCCGGTAGGTGTCGCGGTCATCGCCCGCGCGCCGCCGGGACGCCGTCGTCCGGACCACGATCTCTCCGGCGGTGTAGTACCAGATCGCGCGGTACCCGTGGACGGCCCGCTCGGGAGGCAGACCGCATTCGACCAGGCCGTCGACGATCTGCTCGACGAACCACAGGGCGGACGTGGCCATCAGGTCGTCGGCGGTCAGCACCTCCACGATCCAGGGGCAGGCGGCGAGCGCCTCGTGGATCGCGGCGGCGGCGACGACGATCCGCTCGCGAGGCCGAGCCGGCAGTTCGGGTCGTCGCAGCGTCCGCGAGGCGTAGTCGTCCAGCAGCAGGACGAGCAGTTCGTCCTTGTTGCGGACGTGGTGGTAGAGCGCCATCGGCGTACTGCCGATCTCCGCGGCCAGCCGCCGCATGGTCAGCCGGTCCACGCCTTCCGTGTCCACGATCCGGCGAGCCGTCTCGACGACCTCCTCACGGGAGATGCGGGGAGGTCGGCCGGAGGCTTTGCGCGGTGCGGACGGTTGCGGCATGCCCTCATCCTCCCCCACGACTCGACAGCGGTGATCCTCCGGGGCTACTTTTCTTACATGTACAAAAACTCACGAGGGCGTCCCGGCGTCGTGCTGGCCGCTGCCGCCGTCGCCCAGTTCGTCTTCGCCCTGGACATGTCGGTGGTCAACGTCGCCCTGCCCGCGATCCGCACCGCGCTGGGATTCGCGCCACTCGACCTGTCGTGGGTCGTGCACGTCTACGCGCTCACGTTCGGCGGCTTCCTGCTGCTGGGGGGCCGTGCCTGCGACCTGTACGGACGGCGCCGGCTGTTCCTGCTGGGCCTGGCCGTCTTCGGGCTGTGCTCCCTGGCGGGCGGGCTGGCCCAGGAGCCCTGGCAACTGATCACCGCCCGCGCCGGGCAGGGCCTGGGGGCCGCCGCGGCCGCACCGGCCGCGCTGGCGCTGCTCACCACCACCTTCCCCGAGGGCCCCCGGCGGGTCCGCGCGCTCGGAGTGTGGAGCGCCGTGAACGCCGCGGGCGGAGCGCTGGGCGTGCTGGCGGGCGGACTGCTGACCGAGTACGCGGGCTGGCGCTGGGTCATGCTGGTCAACCTGCCCATCGTCGTGGCGGCTCTCGCGCTGGCCTTCACGGGCGTGCCCGCCGGAGCGCGGCCCGTCCGGCGCGAGGGGCTGGACGTGCTCGGCGCCGTCCTGGCGACCGGCGGCGTCGGGCTGCTGGTCTTCGGTGTCCTGCTCACCGGCACCCGAGGGTGGGGATCCCCGGCCACGCTGGCGACCCTCGCCACCGCGGCCGCGCTGCTGGCCGCCTTCGCCCTCGCCGAAACGAGGGCCCCCGCACCGCTGTTGCGCCTCGGCCTGCTGCGCAGCCGCTGGGTCGCCGGCGCCAACGTGCTGGTGTTCCTGGCCGCGGCCGGGCAGTTCGCGGCGTTCTACTTCGTGTCCCTGTACATGCAGCAGGTCCTGGGCATGAGCGCCGTGGCGACCGGCGTCGCGTTCCTGCCCTTCTCGGCGGGCCTGGTGGCGGGCAGCATCGTCGCGACCCGCGTCACCTCGACCCGCACCCCCCGCTCGGCCCTGGTGCCCGGCGCCCTGCTGGCCGCCGCCGGCCTGGCCTGGTTCGCCTTCATCGACCCCCACGGCGGCTTCCTCACCGACGTGCTCGGCCCGTCCGTGATCACCAGCTTCGGCACCGGACTGGTCCTGGCCCCGGTCGCCGCCGCCGCGACCACCGGCATCACCCCGCGCGAGGCCGGCATGGCCTCCGGCCTCATGAACAGCTCGCGCCAACTCGGAGGCTGCATCGGCCTGGCCGTCCTGGCCACCCTCGCCGTACATCGCACCGGCACGGCCACGGACCCCGCCGCGCTCAACGACGGCTACGCCCTGGGCCTGGCCGTCGCCGTCGCCCTCTTCGTGCTCGCGGCGGTCGTGGCGATCGCCGTGCTGCCCCGACGCCGGGCCGCGACGCCCGTACCGCACCCCGCCGTCCGGCAATCCGCCGCTCCGGTGGAGAACCGACTGGAAGGAACACCGTCATGACGACGACACCCATCGCAGCCGTCGACCTGTTCGCCTCGGCACTGCTCATCCACCCCGACGGCGACGTCCGAGCCGGCGAACGACGGATGGCGAGCGGCGACTCCGGCGCCTGGCAGATCGCGACGTTCCACGTGGAGACCGACGCCGACGTGCACGGCGACCACTGGGAGATGCACCCGGAGGCGGATGAGGCGGTGTGCTGCCTGACCGGCGGAGTCCGCGTCTACTTCCGCCCCGCCGAGCCCGGTGGCACCGAGGACATGGTGCGGTTGCGGGAGGGCACCGCCGTGATCGTCCCCCGCGGCCGCTGGCACCGCCTGGAACTGGACGCCCCCAGCGACCTGATGTCGATCACCCTGCGCCACGGCACCCGTCTCGAAAGGCGCACCGGCACTCACTGAGCGGAGTGGTGGCCCGGCAGATGCGCCGCCGGGCCACCACAGGCCGCCGGGCGGTCGGCGGGAACGGCTTCGGAGCGTCGGTGGTCGAGGGCCGCCCGCAGGACGGCGACGTCGTGGGTGCCGGGGGCGGGCGGGGCCGGCTCGGCGTGCTGGGCGGCCCGGTAGCTGTCGAAGAGGTGCTGCTGCAGTGCGTTCATGCGCCCACCCTGCGCCACGGCCTCGACCTGCGGCCCGTCAATTGACAGCCCTCGTCAAATGGCACGACAGCACCCTCGCCCGGCCCGGCACCATAGGGGGGTGAGCGTGACCATCGACATCACCGGACTGCCGCACGAGCGGATCGCCTTCTGCCCCTCGCCGCTGGCCGAGCTCGGCAACGCGCTGCACGCGCTGGCCGAGCCCGCCCATCACCCCCGGCTGCACGCGTGGACGACGGCGACCTCCGCCGCGCTCAAGCCGGAGCTGGCCGACCGGCTGCTGGAGGCCGACTTCATGTGGCGGTCGACGCGCTCCGACTTCCTGATGCCGGCCCAGCCCCGCGAGACCCTCGCCGAGGAACTGGACGACCTCGACCGCATGGACGACGAGAAGTTCGTCGGGCTGGCCCTGGAGATCTCGTGCAGTACCAGCCACTACCCCAAGGGCCTGCCGTCGCCCCTGCTCGACGAGTGGTCACGGCGCCGCGCGCTCGACCTGGCCGCGGCGCGCGGCCCGCGCCAGGCGGCGTTCGTCGAGCGGATGCTCGCCGAACCCACCGCCACGCGCGCGTGGATACGGCGCCTCCTGGAGGACTGCGACCAGGCGTTCTTCGCCGACACCTGGCGCCGGGTCCGCGTCCAGCTCACCGCCGACGCCCGGCACAAGACCGAGCTGCTGCGCCGCAAGGGCCTGGCGGAGGCGCTCACGGCGGCATCGCCCGCGCTGAGCCTGGAGGAGGACGAGCACGGCAGCCGCATCGTCGTCGACAAACTGATACACGGCCGCACCGAGGCCTGCGGCACCGCCCTCACACTGCTGCCGACCGTCTTCGGCTGGCCGCACCTCTTCACCCTGTACGCACCGGGCTGGCAGCCCGTGATCCAGTACCCGGCCGCCTCCCACGAGGTCGGCGGCACCGAGTCCGTGGAGACGGTCAAGCTGCGCCTGGACGCGCTGACCCATCCGATGCGGATGAACCTGTGCCGCAACCTCGCGCGCGGCACGTACTCGACGAACGAGCTGGCCGACGCGTACGGCATCACCGCCCCCGAGGTCTCCCGCCACCTCGCCGTCCTGAAGAAGGCCGGACTGGTCATCACCCAGCGCCGGGGCCGTTACGTGCTCAACCAGCTCGACCTCTCCGTCGTGGCCCGGATCGGCAGCGACTTCCTGGAGTCCGTGCTGCGGTAGGGGTGGCCGGGCAGGGCCGCACACCGCGACGCGGTACGGCGGCTCGGAAGCGTCGCCGCATCCCCCTCCTCGCGGTGACCCGAAGCCCGTCGCAGGATGGAGGGAGCGGGCCGCACACGCGCGGCGCCGTGATTCGGAGGCATTCCCCGTGAAACCTCACACACCGGCGGCCACGCCCGTACTCGGGGACGACGCCCCGGCCGGGCCCGACCCGGTCTGGCTGCGGGCCCGCTCCCTGCTCGACGGACTGCCCGGTGGGCGAGGGCTGAACATCGCCCACGAAGCCGTCGACCGGCACGTGGCAGCGGGGCGGGGCGAACGCACCGCGCTTCGCTGCGTCGCAGCCGACCGTACGGTCACCCCGGTGACCTACGCCGAGCTCGCCCGGCGCGCCAACCGCTTCGCCAACGGACTGCGGGCCCTCGGAGTCGGGAAGGGGGACCGGGTCGCGTCGCTGCTCGGCCGGTGTCCCGAGCTGTACGCGTCGGTGCTCGGCACCCTGAAGAACACCTCGGTGTTCTGCCCGCTGTTCCCCGCCTTCGGCCCCGCTCCGGTCGAGGAGCGGCTGCGGCTCGGCGAGGTCCGGGTCCTGGTCACGACGGCGGAGCTCTACCGGCGCAAGGCGGCCGAGCGGCGGGAGCGGCTGCCGGGGCTGGAACACGTCCTGATCGTGGGCCCGGGTTCGGAGCGGCTTCCCGGCACGGCCTCCTTCGACGCGCTCACGGCCGAGGCCTCCGAGGAGTTCACCATTCCGGACACCGACCCCGGGGACATGGCGCTGCTGCACTTCACCAGCGGCACCACCGGCACTCCCAAGGGCGCGGTCCACGTGCACGAGGCCGTGGTCGCCCACCACGCGACCGCCGCGCTCGCCCTGGACCTCCGCCCGGACGACGTGTTCTGGTGCACCGCCGACCCCGGCTGGGTGACCGGCACGTCGTACGGGATCATCGCGCCGCTCACCCACGGCGCGACCCTGGTGGTGGACGCGGGGGAGTACGAGGCCCGGCGCTGGTACGGCATCCTCGCCGACGAGCGGGTCAACGTCTGGTACACCGCGCCCACCGCGATCCGGATGCTGATGCGGGTGAGCCCCCGGGGCAGCCCGCCCGAGCTGCCGCGTTCCTTCGACCTGTCGGCCCTGCGGTTCATCGCCAGCGTGGGTGAGCCGCTCAACCCGGAGGCCGTCCGCTGGGGTCAGGAAATCCTGGGCCTGCCGATCCACGACAACTGGTGGCAGACCGAGACCGGCTGCATCATGATCGCCAACACGGCCGGAGCCGAGATCAGGCCGGGCTCGATGGGCCGGCCGCTGCCCGGGGTGAGCGCCGGTGTCCTGGCCCGCGGGCCGGAGGGGCGGGCGGCGGTGACGGACGGGCGGGTCCGGGTGCTGGAGGAACCCGGGGCCGAAGGCGAGCTGGCCCTGCGGCCCGGCTGGCCGGCGATGTTCCGCGGCTACCTCGGGGAGGAACAGCGCTACCGAGCGTGCTTCGCCGACGGCTGGTACCTCACCGGGGACGTGGCCCGGCGGGACGCCGACGGCTACTACTGGTTCGTCGGGCGGGCGGACGACGTGATCAAGTCGGCCGGGCACCTGATCGGCCCGTTCGAGGTCGAGAGCACTTTGATGGAGCATCCGGCGGTGGCCGAGGCCGGGGTGATCGGCCGCCCGGATCCGGTCGCCGGCGAGATCGTCAAGGCTTTCGTCTCGCTGAAGCCCGGATTCGAGGCGGACGACGCACTGGCCCGCGACCTCACCGCGTTCGCCCGCCGACGGCTAGGTCCGGCCATCGCCCCGCGCGAGATCGCCTTCGACCAGCACTTGCCGAAGACCCGCAGCGGCAAGGTCATGCGGCGCCTGCTGCGCGCCCGCGAACTGGGCCTGCCCGAGGGGGACCTGTCGACCCTGGAGGAGACGGCATGACCCGCCGAACCACTGCGGCGGCCCACCGCGGCAGGCCCGGATCGCCGGTCGACGCCGAGCACCGGTACGACCTGCTGCGGGAGATGCTGCGCATCCGGCGCTTCGAGGAACGCTGCGTGGAGCTCTACAGCGCCGGGGAGATCCGCGGCTTCGTCCACCTGTGCATCGGCGAGGAGGCCGTGTCGGTCGGCGTCCACCAGGCGCTCACGTCCGAGGACGCCGTGGTCACCACGTACCGCGAGCACGGCCACGCGCTGGCGAGGGGCGTTCCCATGGCGGCGGTGCTGGCCGAGATGCTGGGCCGTGTCACCGGCTGCAGCCGAGGCCGAGGCGGGTCGATGCACCTCTTCGATGCCGGCCGCCGCTTCTACGGAGGCCACGGCATCGTCGCCGGGGGCATTCCGGTGGCGGGCGGACTGGCCCTGGCCGACCTGATGCGCGGGCGACCGGACCTGACGTGCTGTTTCTTCGGTGACGGCGCGGTCGCCGAGGGCGAGTTCCACGAGACGGCGAATCTCGCCGCGCTCTGGGACCTGCCGCTGCTGATGATCTGCGAGAACAACCTGTACGCCATGGGCACCCCGCTGGCCCGCGAGCACGCCCAGACCGACCTCGCGGCCCGGGCCGCCTCCTACGGGCTGGTCGCCTGGGCCGTCGACGGCATGGACGTCCTCGCCGTCGAACGGGCAGCCCGGCGCGCTGCGCGGGCCGTCCGCGAGGGCGGGGGCCCGTACTTCCTGGAGCTGCGCACCTACCGTTACCGGGCGCACTCGATGTACGACCCGGACCTCTACCGGGACAAGGCCGAGATCGAACGGTGGAAGCAGCGGGACCCGATCACCCTCCTCACGGAGCGGATGCGCGCCGACGACGGGTTCGACGACACCGCGCTCGACCTCGTCGAGAAGGACGTCGCGGAGGAACTGGAGCACGCCGAGGCCGGGGCCCGGGAGGGCGGGCTCGAACCGCCGGAGGACCTGCTGCGCTTCGTACGCAGTCCGGCGGAGGAGACGCCGTGACCGGGAAGGCGGCGGCCCGGGAGCCGACTTTCCGGGACGCGCTGCGGGAGGCGTTGCGCGAGGCCCTCGCAGCTGACGAGCGGGTGTTCCTGATGGGCGAGGACGTGGGGCGCTACGGCGGGGCCTTCGGCGTGAGTCTCGGGTTGCTCGACGAGTTCGGCCCCGGTCGGGTCCGCGACACGCCGCTGTCCGAATCGGCGTTCGTGGGCGCGGGCATCGGCGCGGCCATCGCGGGCCTGCGGCCGATCGTCGAGGTGATGACGGTCAACTTCAGCCTGCTCGCCCTCGATCAGATCGTGAACAACGCCGCGACGCTGCTGCACATGTCGGGCGGGCAGGTGGCCGTGCCGCTGGTGATCCGGATGACCACCGGCGCCGGCCGTCAGCTCGCCGCCCAGCACTCGCACAGCCTCGAAGGCTGGTACGCCCACATCCCGGGCATCCGGGTGCTGGCTCCGGCCACCGTGCAGGACGCCCGGTACATGCTGGCGCCCGCCCTGGCGGACCCCGATCCGGTGGTGATCTTCGAACACGGCTCGCTCTACAACGTCACCGGCACCCCGGATCCGGACGCCGCGCCGGTGGACCTGGACCACGCGGCCGTTCGTCGTGCCGGGAACGACGTCAGTCTGATCACCCACGGAGGCTCGCTCGGAAAGGTCCTGGAGGCGGCCGAGCGGCTCGCCGGGGACGGCGTCGAGGCCGAGGTCGTCGACCTGCGGACCCTTCGGCCCCTGGACGACGCGACGATCCTGGGTTCCGTCGCACGCACCCACCGGGCGGTGGTGGTCGACGAGGGCTGGCGCACGGCCGGACTGTCGGCCGAGGTGGCGGCGAGGATCGCGGAACAGGGCTTCTACGACCTGGACGCACCGGTGGAGCGCGTGTGCGGAGCCGAGGTGCCGGTGCCGTACGCCCACCAGTTGGAGGAGGCCGCTCTTCCGCAGGTCGAAGGCATCGTGGCGGCGGCCCGGCGGGCGGTCGGTTGAGATGACGGAGTTCACGATGCCGGCCCTCGGCGCCGACATGACCGAGGGAACGCTGCTGGAGTGGCTGGTCAGCCCGGGGGACCGGGTGGCCCGGGGTGACACCGTGGCCGTCGTCGACACGGCCAAGGCGGCGATCGAGGTCGAGTGCTTCGAGACGGGCACGGTGGAACGGCTTCTGGTGGAACCCGGCACGACCGTTCCGGTGGGCACCGCCATGGCCGTCATCGCGGTGGAGCCCGCCGAACGCGTGCCCGCGCCCGCGGCGAAGCCGGCGCCCGCGCCGGCGCCTTCGGTTCCGACGCCCGAGCCGGGAATCACACCGCTCGTGCGGCGCCTCGCCGAGGAAAGCGGGCTGGACCTCGCCACCGTGAACGGTACCG
>NZ_JAFLNG010000250.1 GCF_017427025.1 Streptomyces sp. FH025 | reverse complement strand
CCGAGGCGCCCGATCCCACCCGGCGCCTGCGTCCCGCGCAGCTGCTGTTCGAGCCGCAGTCCGCCGAGCCGGAGCCGGAACGATTCTTCGACCTGGAGTCGATCGACGACCCCGCGGAGCTGCTGCGCCGCTCCACCGAACTGGCCCTGGCCTTCCGGGCGGCCGCCGAGCGGGCCACCGACTTCCAGGCGGTCGCCGCCGCCCAGCTGGCCGACCCGCGCCGGTTCGACGCGCTGTCGAACGCCGAGATCGCCGAGCGGGCGGACTGGACCCCGGACTACGCCGCCAAGATGATCGAGTACGGCCGCGGCCTGCTCCAGCCGCGCCGCCACGAGGACTGATCCCGGGCCCCTGGCATATGCCAGCGGCGGAGGGTACGCGATGCCCCGCCGCCCTGTCCGGGGAACGGCCCTTTCCACCACACCGGGGCTCCGCACCCCCCAGGCTGCTGGGCGTGGACATCTTGACGCAGCAGTCGGTGGAGTACGTCACCGCGGCCGGAGAGGCCTGGCTCGCCTCCGCCAGCGAGTACCCGGCCAGCATGCGCGCCCTGTGGGAGGCCCGACCGTGGGCGCCGTCGGTGCTGCCCTGCGGGCGGGCCTTCGACGTGATCAGCATGCCGTCCCTGTTCGGCCGCCGGGTACTGGACGAGCTGTGGGCCTCCGGCCCCGGCTGCGGCCCGGTCGCGAGCTACCGGGGGCGCGTCCTGCTGTTCGTCCGGCCCGGCGCGGCTCCCCGGCTGCGCCGGCTGCTGGCCTGGGAGGAGTGGGCCCGGGACGTCCCGCCGCTGCTGTGCCACGGCAAGGGCGACGCGGTGACCGTGCCGCCGCTGCAGCGGATGGTGCACGGCCCGGACTCCCCCGGCCAGGGGTCCGGCCGGTGGGTCGTCGCCCCGGAGGACCGGGAGCCCTGGCTGCCCGGCGCCTCGACGATGCTGTGGGCCTGCGTACGGGCCGCGCGCGAGCCCGGCGCGGCGGCCCCGGCCGGGCCGGCCGTCGTGACCGGCGGGTGAACGCGGGGCGACCGGTATTCGATTTTGGCTCGGACGCGGGCCACTGCTAGAGTCTTCTCTGTCAGCAGGCGCCGCTAGCTCAGTTGGTTAGAGCAGCTGACTCTTAATCAGCGGGTCCGGGGTTCGAGTCCCTGGCGGCGCACAGACAGCCGGAAGGCCCTTCGCGAAAGCGAAGGGCCTTCCGGCGTTTTGCGTCCGCACACAAAAAGCCGGCCGGGCCGCCCGCCGCAGCGGACGGCCCGGCCCGGGCTCAGCGGCCGCGCAGCGAGCGGTAGCGGGCGACCAGCTCGGCGGTGGAGCTGTCCAGCTGCTCGGCGCCCTCACCGGTGAGCAGCACCGGCTCGATCCGCTTGGCGAGCACCTTGCCCAGCTCGACGCCCCACTGGTCGAAGGAGTCGATGTTCCAGATCGCGCCCTGGACGAACACCTTGTGCTCGTACAGCGCGACCAGCTGGCCGAGCACCGAGGGGGTCAGCTCGCCGGCCAGGACGGTGGTGGTCGGGTGGTTGCCCTTGAAGGTCTTGTGCGGGACGAGTTCGGCCGGCACGCCCTCGGCGGCGACCTCCTCCGGGGTCTTGCCGAAGGCCAGCGCCTGGGTCTGGGCGAAGAAGTTGGCCAGCAGCAGGTCGTGCTGGGCGACCAGGCCCGGCAGCAGGTCGGCGACGGGCTTGGCGAAGCCGATGAAGTCGGCCGGGATCACCTTGGTGCCCTGGTGCAGCAGCTGGTAGTACGCGTGCTGGCCGTTGGTGCCGGGGGTGCCCCAGACCACCGGGCCGGTCTGCCAGTCGACCGGGGTGCCGTCGCGGGTCACCGACTTGCCGTTGGACTCCATGTCCAGCTGCTGGAGGTAGGCGGTGAACTTGGACAGGTAGTGCGAGTACGGCAGCACCGCGTGCGCCTGGGCGTCGAAGAACGCGCCGTACCAGACACCCAGCAGGCCGAGCAGCAGCGGGACGTTGCGCTCCGGCGGCGCGGTGCGGAAGTGCTCGTCGACGAGGTGGAAGCCGTCCAGCATCTCGCGGAAGGCGTCCGGGCCGATGGCGATCATCAGCGAGAGGCCGATCGCCGAGTCGTAGGAGTAGCGGCCGCCGACCCAGTCCCAGAACTCGAACATGTTGGCGGTGTCGATGCCGAAGTCCTGGACGCCCTGGGCGTTGGTGGACAGCGCGACGAAGTGCTTGGCCACCGCCTCGGTGCCGGCACCGAGGCCGTCGAGCAGCCAGGTGCGGGCGGAGACCGCGTTGGTGATGGTCTCGATGGTGGTGAAGGTCTTCGAGGCGACGATGAACAGCGTCTCGGCCGGGTCGAGGTCGCGCACCGCCTCGTGCAGGTCGGCGCCGTCCACGTTGGAGACGAAGCGGACGTCCAGGTCGCGCCGGGTGTACGAGCGGAGCACCTCGTAGGCCATCGCGGGGCCGAGGTCGGAGCCGCCGATGCCGATGTTGACCACGGTGCGGATGCGCTTGCCGGTGTGGCCCGTCCACTCGCCGCTGCGGACCCGGTCGGCGAAGGCGGCCATCTTGTCCAGGACGGCGTGCACGGCGGGCACCACGTTCTCGCCGTCGACCTCGATCACCGCGTCGCGCGGGGCACGCAGCGCGGTGTGCAGGACGGCCCGGCGCTCGGTGTTGTTGATCTTCTCGCCGCGAAACATGGCGTCCCGCAGCTCGGCGACACCGGTGGCGGCGGCCAGCTGGCGCAGCAGCTCCAGCGTCTCGTCGGTGACCAGGTGCTTGGCGTAGTCCACGTGCAGGTCGCCGACCTGCAGGGTGTAGCGGCGGCCGCGCTCCGGGTCGGCGGCGAACAGCTCGCGCAGGTGGGTGTCGCTCAGCTCGGTGCGGTGCTTGGCCAGGGCGGCCCACTGCGGGGTGCGGTCGAGCGGGGTGCGGGCGTCGGCGCGGGTCTCCGACATCGGTGGCTCCTCGATTCATCTGGGTGCAGAAACCGGCAGGGCCAGGCGTGAGGGTTCTTCGCGAGGTCGTGCGGGTACTGGTGGCGCCGACTCCGTTGACGGCCTGCCCGGGTTCAGCCTATGCAACCCCGGAGCCGGTCGTGCGCATTCCGGCCGCCGGACGGGAACCACGCCGCCCGGCGGCCGGACGGCCCGTCACTTCCGTTCGGAGCGCAGGTCGAGTCCGCGCAGCACCTCGTCGACCAGCTCGGGATCGGCCCCGGGTTCGCTGCGGGCGGTGAGCATCTCGCGGCGGGAGGCGGCGATCATCTCCTGCTCGACGTCCCGGGCGGCCCGCCACTGGGCCAGCCGCAGCTTGGCCTCGGCGGCCTCCTCCTCGGCGTAGTTCTCCGGGCAGAGCCGGGCCAGCCGGTCGTGCTGACGGTCCCGCAGTCGGTCGGCGACCTCGCTGGGCAGCCGGTCCTGCTCCTCCAGCTCGCCGAGCCGGTTGAGCCCGGCCTTGGCGGCCCGCCACCAGAGCTGGCGCACGGCCTGCTCGTGCTTGTCCTGGTCGATGTCGAGTTCGAGCCGCTTGGCCAGCCAGGGCAGGGTGAGGCCCTGGACCAGGAGGGTGAACAGCACCACGCTGAAGGCGATGAAGACCAGCCGGCCGCGCTCGGGGAAGTCCTCGCCGGAGTGCAGGGTGAGCGGGATGGCGAGGGCGAGGGCGACGGTGGCCACGCCGCGCATGCCGGACCACCAGAGGATCACGCTCTCCTTCCAGCTGAACGGCGTGTCCTCCTCGTCGCCGGAGCGCAGCCGCTTCGACAGCCAGCCGGCCGGCAGCAGCCAGAGCAGCCGGACCAGCACCACCACCGCGATGACCACGGCGGCGTCGCCGATGAAGCCGGTCCAGCCGCGGCCGGCCTCCTTGAGCACGGTGGCCAGCTCCAGGCCGATCAGGCCGAAGGCGACGCCGGTGATCAGGATCTCGACGACCTCCCAGAAGGCGTTGCCGACCAGCCGGTAGGAGACGGCGTCGGCGTCGGAGGCCCGTTCGGCGAGGTAGAGCGCGCAGACCACGACGGCGAGCACGCCGGAGCCGTGGATCTCCTCGGCGATGGCGTAGGCGGCGAAGGGCACCAGCAGGTTGAGAGCGACCTGCTGGGTCGGGTCGTCCAGGCGCTCGGCGAGCTTGGCGTTCACCCAGCCGAGGGCGACGCCGACGACCACGGCGAGCACCGCGGAGAGGACGAAGCGCAGCGTGGCGTGGCCGACCGAGAAGTCACCGCTGACCATGGCCTCGATGGCCAGCGAGTAGACGACGATCGCGGTGACGTCGTTGAACAGGCCCTCGCTCTCCAGGATCGCCACCAGGCGCCGGGGCAGGCCGACGCTGCCCGCCACCGCGACGGCGGCCACCGGGTCGGGCGGGGAGACCAGCGCGCCGACCGCGATGGCGGCGGCGATCGGCAGGGCGGGCAGCAGCCAGTGCACGGCCCCGGCCACCGCCGCCGTGGTGACCACCACCAGGGCGATGGCCAGGAGCAGGATCGAGCGGGCGTTGGCCTTGAAGTAGCGCACCGAGGAGCGCCGAGCGACCGCGAAGATCAGCGGTGGCAGGACGAGCGGGAGGATCAGCTCGGGCTCGATGGAGACGTCCGGGATCTGTGGGACGAGCGCCATGACGATGCCGAGCAGGGTCATCAGGACCGGCTGTGGCACCCCCGTCTTGCGGGCGAGCGGCATGGTCACCACGGAGGCGAGCAGCACCAGGAAGAACAGGGGCAGCTGGCCCACGGAAAGGTTCCTCTCGACGACGGACGGCTGAGCGCCGCCCAGGATAAATCTGACAATGCGCCCATCAGTGAAACCACGCCGAACAGTAGCTTGACCTAGAGCGCACTTCATGTTCGAGGATCAGGGGCATTCGAGCGGTCGAGCGATCCGACCTGCCGAGCAGGCGGTCGAGGGAACAGGAGCCCCCCATGAAGGCGGTCACCGTGCCGAGGTTCGGCGGTCCGGAGGTCCTGCGGGTCACCGAGGTGCCCGACCCGGAGCCCGGGCCCGGCGAGGTCAGGGTCCGGGTCTTCGCCGCCGCGGTGCAGCCGGCGGACCTCGCGATCCGGGACGGGTGGAGCCCGCCCGGGGTGACGGTCGAGCCGCCGGTCGTCCTCGGCAACGAGTTCGCCGGGGTCGTGGACAGGCTGGGGCCGGGCACCGAGGGCCGGCGGGTCGGCGACGAGGTGCTGGGCTTCCGGCTGCTGAACTGCCAGGCCGAGCTGGTCACGGTGGACGCGGCGCAGCTGGTGGCCAAGCCCGCCGGGATGCCCTGGGAGCAGGCCGGCTCGCTCTCCGCCTCCGGGCAGACCGCGCACGTGGCGCTGACCCTGCTCGGGGTCGGCCCCGGCGACACCGTGCTGGTGCACGGCGCCTCCGGCGGGGTCGGCACGGTCGCCGTCCAGCTCGCCCGGGCCTGGGGCGCCACCGTGATCGGCACCGCCAGCGAGCGCAACCACGACTACCTGCGCGAGCTGGGCGCGATCCCGGTCGCGTACGGCGAGGGGCTGGTCGAGCGGGTCCGGGCGGTGGCGCCGCAGGGGGTGGACGCGGCCTTCGACGCGGCCGGGCGGGGCGCGCTGGAGGCCTCGGTCGAGTTGGTCGCCGACAGGGACCGGATCGGCACCGTGGTCGACTACCCGGCCGCCGAGCGGTTGGGCGTCCGGGGGCTGCGGGCGCCCCGCACGGCCGAGCGGCTGGCCGAGCTTGTGCGGCTGTGGGAGGCCGGCGGGCTGCGGCTGGAGGTCGCCGAGGCGCTGCCGCTGGAGAAGGCCGCCGAGGCCCACCGGCTGGTGGGCACCGGACACGTCCGGGGCAAGGTGGTGCTGACCGCCTGAGCCGGGTCGGGGCGGGCGTCCGGGCCGATTGTGTGTTTCGGCCGCTGACCAGGTAATGTTCTCCACGTCAGCAGGCGCCGCTAGCTCAGTTGGTTAGAGCAGCTGACTCTTAATCAGCGGGTCCGGGGTTCGAGTCCCTGGCGGCGCACAGACAGCCGGAAGGCCCTTCGCGAAAGCGAGGGGCCTTCCGGCGTTTTCCCCTGTTTCCCGCCCTTCACCGATGGCAGGAAAGGTGGGAAACAGGTCATTGCTGCCATCGCGGCCCGGTGCCACGCTGGCCGTATGAGAGCGCACAGCGTGGTCGTCGTCCTCTACGAGGGCGTGCAGAGCCTCGACGTGACCGGCCCCCTGGAGGTGTTCGCGGGAGCGGGCGCCGCCGCCGGGCGGCCGGGGGCGTACCGGGTGACCACCGCCTCCCCCGGAGGCGGGCCGGTGCGCAGCCACAGCGGACTGCGGCTGCTGCCGGACGCGGACCTGGCCGAGGTCGGGCCGGTGGACACCCTGCTGGTTCCCGGCGGGCACCGCGGCGGGGCCCCGGACGACGACGCCCTGGTGGCGCGGATCCGGGAGCTGGCCGGACGGGCCGAGCGGGTGGTGTCGGTGTGCACCGGGGCCTTCCTGCTCGCCGAGGCCGGGCTGCTGGCCGGGCGCCGGGCCACCACCCACTGGGCCTACTGCGAGGAGCTGGCCCGGCGCTTCCCCGACGTCGAGGTGGTCCCGGACCCGATCCACGTCCGGGACGGGCACATCGCCACCTCGGCCGGGGTCACCGCCGGGATCGACCTGGCGCTCGCCCTGGTCGAGGAGGACCTCGGGCGGGACACGGCGCTGCTGATCGCCCGTCACCTGGTGGTCTTCCTGCGTCGGCCGGGCAACCAGGCCCAGTTCAGCACCCAGCTGGCCGCCCAGGTGGCGGCCCGGCAGCCGCTGCGCGAGGTCCAGCGGTGGATCGCCGAGCATCCGGAGGCCGACCTCTCGGTCGAGGAGCTGGCCCGCCGCTCGGCGCTGTCGCCACGGCACTTCGCCCGGGCCTTCGCCGCCGAGGTGGGGGTGACCCCGGGCCGGTACGTGGACGGGGTCCGGCTGGAGGCCGCCCGGCGGCGGCTGGAGGACACCGACGACGGCATCGAGGAGATCGCGCGCTCCTGCGGCTACGGCACCACGGAGGCGATGCGGCGCGCCTTCGTCCGGACCGTGGCCGCCCCGCCCGCCGAGTACCGACGCCGCTTCCGTCCCGAACCGACCGGAGGTCACTGATGCGCATCGCCGTTCTGCTCTACCCCGATTTCACCGCCCTGGACGCCGTCGGCCCGTACGAGGTGCTGTCCCGGATCCCGGGCGCCGAGGTGGTGTTCACCGCCGCCCGGCGCGGCCCGGTCCGCACCGACATGACCAGTCTGGCGATCACCGCCGACGCCGCCCTGGACGAGGTGGACTCGGCCGACCTGCTGCTCGTCCCCGGCGGACCGGGGACGGAGGCGCAGCTCGGCGACCCGGCCGTGCTGGAGTGGGTGCGCGCGGTGAACGCGACCACCACCTGGACCACCTCGGTCTGCTCCGGCTCGCTGATCCTGGGCGCGGCCGGGCTGCTCAAGGGCCGCCGGGCCACCTCGCACTGGGGTGTTCTGGACGGGCTGCCCCGGTTCGGGGCGGAGCCGACCGGGACGGAGCGGGTCGTCATGGACGGCAAGTACGCCACCGCCGCCGGGGTCTCGGCCGGGATCGACCTCGCGCTGACGCTGACCGGCCTGATCGCCGGGGACGCGACGGCGCAGGCGATCCAGTTGCTGATCGAGTACGACCCGCAGCCGCCGTACGCCTCGGGCTCCATCGCGAAGGCGTCTCCCGAGGTGATCGAGGGGGCCAAGCGACTGCTGGCGGCCTAAGGCCTGTCTGACAATTCCCGCCGGGCGCGCGACGCCAATTGTCAGACATGGCCTAGCGCCGGGGCGGGAAGCCGTGGCGGCGGGCGGCGAGGGTCACGGCGAGGACGGGCAGCAGCAGGGCGAGCACCGTCCAGGGCAGGGCGCCGGTGCCCAGACGGCCCAGCACCAGCCCGCCGACCACCCCGCCCGCCGCCATCGCGGCGTTCCACAGGGTGACCAGCATCGCCTGGGCGGCGTCCGCCCGCTCGCCGCCCGCGTCGCCGACGGCGGTCTGCAGCAGGGTCGGTGCGCCGCCCCAGCCCAGGCCCCAGAGCAGGGCGGCGAGGTACACCAGCGGCGTGCTGTTCGACAGGAGGCCGAGCAGGCCCGCGGCCAGGGCGACCAGCAGCGCGCCGCCGATCGTCAGCAGCCGCAGCCGGCGGTGGATGTGGGCTCCGACGAACCAGATGCTCGCCAGCGAGGCCAGTCCGAAGACCAGCAGCACGGTGTCGGCGGCGCCGCCGAGGCCGGCCCGGTCGAGGAAGGGCGCGACGTAGGTGAACAGGATGGTGTGGGCCAGTACGAAGAGCACCGTCACGGCGAGCACCGGCGCCACGCCGGGGACGGTGAGCGCGCTCCGCACCGGGGCGCGCTCGCCCGCCGGCTGGCCGGGCTGTTCCGGCAGCAGCGCCGCGATCCAGCCGATCACGCCGGCCGCCAGTGCCGTCATGGCCAGGAAGGGCACCCACCAGGCGAGTACCCGGCCCAGGAAGGTGCCGACCGGCACTCCCAGTGACAGCGCCACCGGCACGCCCGCCATGGCCACCGCCATGGCCCGGCCCTGCTGTTCGACCGGCACCAGCCGTCGGGCGTAGCCGGCGAGCAACGCCCAGGCCAGGCCGGCCGCGACGCCCGCGAGGAAGCGGGCGGCCAGGGTGAGCGGGTAGTTCGTGGAAGCCGCGGTGACGGTGTTGGCCACCGCGAAGCCGGCCATCGCGGTGAGCAGCAGTCGCTTGCGCCCCCAACCGGCGGTGGCCGCGGTGAGCGGGATCGCGGTGGCGGCGGTGCCGATCGCGTAGACGGTGACGGTCTGCCCGGCCGCGGACTCGCTGACCCCGAGGGCCCGGCTCATGCCGGGCAGGACGCCGGCGGGCAGGTTCTCGGTGAGGGCCGTGACGAAGACGGCGGTGGCCAGGGCCAGCAGGGCGGGGAGCGGGAAAGCCTTACCGGGCACCGGAGTTGTGCGCTGTGTGGTCGCCATGGGGCCATGCTCGGACCTCACACGGGTGTCAGGTTCAAGCACGGCCCCCGGGAGGTTCCGGTCAGCGGCCGAAGTAGCCGTCGAAGTTCTTGGAGAACTCACGGCCGCCGAACTGGTCCCAGTTGATGGACCAGGTCATCAGCCCGCGCAGGTTCGGCTGGGCACCCGAACGCGGCACGTACGTCCCGCAGTTGGTCAGCTTGGTGAGGCAGTCCAGCGCCTTGTTCACCTCCGCCGGGGCGACGTAGCCGTTGCCCGCGTTGGTGGTGGCCGGCATGCCGACGGCGATCTTCGAGGCGGGCAGCGGCGGGAACATGTTGTTCGTGTTGCCCGCCACCGGGAAGCCCTTGAGCAGCAGGTCGGTCATCGCGACGTGGAAGTCGGCGCCGCCCATCGAGTGGTACTGGTTGTCCAGGCCCATGATGGAGCCGGAGTTGTAGTCCTGGACGTGCAGCAGGGTGAGGTCGTCGCGCAGCGCGTAGATGACCGGCAGGTACGCCCCGGCGCGCGGGTCCTGGCCGCCCCAGGGGCCGGATCCGTAGTACTGGTAGCCGAGTTGGACGAAGAAGGTCTCCGGCGCCATGGTCAGCACGAAGCCCGGGCCGTACTTGGCCTTGAGGGTCTTCAGCGCCGAGATCAGGTTGACGATGACCGGGCTGGTCGGGTTCTTGAAGTCGGTGTCCCCGGTGTTGAGGGAGAGCGAGTGGCCCTCGAAGTCGATGTCCAGGCCGTCCAGGCCCCACTTGTCGATGATCGCCGAGACCGAGCTGACGAAGGTGTCCCGGGCGGCGGTGGTGGTCAGCTGGACCTGGCCGTTCTGGCCGCCGATCGAGATCAGCACCTTCTTGCCCTGGGCGCGCTTGGCGGCGATGGCGGCCTTGAAGTCGGCGTCGGACTCGACGGTCGGGCAGTCGGTGGGCGAGCAGCGGTTGAAGCGGATGTCGCCGGAGGTGACGGAGGTGGGCTCGCCGAAGGAGAGGTCGATGTAGTCCCAGGAGTTGGGGACGTCGGCCATCCGGGTGTAGCCGGCGCCGTTGGCGAAGCTG
>NZ_JAFLNG010000025.1 GCF_017427025.1 Streptomyces sp. FH025 | reverse complement strand
GCAGGGCCTCGCCGCCCGCCGCCTCCCCGGTGGTGATGTGCAGCGCGCCGCTCACGTCCGTCAGCAGGGACGGGCCCGTGGGCTGCGCCAGCAGCTGCGGTGCGATCGGGAAGAGCCCGTACCCGTGCCGCAGCGCGGCGAGGACCAGCGCGAAGAAGCGGGGCCCGGTGGGGATGTCGGTGGACAGGATCGCGCCGTCCGCGACGCCCCGGGCCCGCAGGGCGCCCGCCAGGGCGTCCGCGCGGGTGGTGAGCTCGGCGAAGGTGCAGGTCTCCTCGTCGGCGACGACGGCCGTGCGGTCGGGGGTCGTCCGCGCGGTGGCCCACGGGTCCCAGAGGTAGGAGCGCATGGTTCCTCAGCGTTCGAGTGGGGACGGGACGGAGGCCAGGGCCGCGCCGAGGGCGTCGGCGAGCGCGGCGAGGTCGGGGAGGCCGGCGACCAGTTCGGTGTCGACCTCGATGCCCAGGCGTTCCTCCAGCTCGACGGCGAGTTCGACCGCGGTGACGGAGTCGCCGCCGAGGGAGAAGAAGTCGTCGGCCGGTTCGGCCGGCCGGCCGAACACCTCGCTCGCGGCGGCCAGTACGGCGTCGAGCGGTGCGGGGGGCATGGCACCTCCTGTGGTGGGTGGGAGCGGCTGTGCTCAGTCCTGGGCTGCTGTCCGCGCCGCGGCGAGCACGTCGTCGAGGATCGTCCGGGCCAGCGGCCGGCCCACCCGCTGCCCGTCGAAGCGCAGGCCGACGAGCAGGCGGTCGCGGTACTCGGCGCACCGCAGGTGCAGCGCGTGGATGTCCGTCACGGCGATCCGGCGCAGTTCGTGGGCGTCGGCGGTGACCCGCAGCGGGCCCGTGTCCCGGGAGCCCGCGTAGTCGCCCTCGAATCGACGCAGGTTCACGTAGACGTCGCGGCCGACAGGGGCACCGTGCTGCGCCTCGGCCTCCCGCGTCACCGCCGTGATCTCCTCGGCGGTCAGCCGCTGGTGCTTCAGCGCGTTGAGCAGCTGGGCGCGGACCCGGCTGCGCACCGCGTCGGGGTCGCCGCCCGCGTCGACGACGGTCAGCGGGCAGGAGCCGGCGAACATCCCGACGACGTCCCGATCGCGGGAGGGCCGGGAGTCCATGGAGGTCCACAGCCCCACCTCGGCCCGGCCGGTGCGGCGCGACAGCGCGTGGACGAAGGTGCCGACCGTCCACTGGAGCAGGCTGAGGCGGCGTTCCTCGCAGGCGCGGCGCAGCGCCACCGTGGTCCGGGCGTCGAGCTCGGCCTGGAGCCTTCCGCCCTCGGCGGCGGTGGCACCGTCCGGGCGGAGCCACGGGTTGCGGGCCAGGAAGCCGAGGCGCTCGCGCCAGTCGGCCAGGGCCCGCTCGCGCCGGGCCGGGGTCGTGCCGGCCCGTTGCCTGACGGCGGCCTCCGCGAACGACGGGGCGCCGTCCGGTACGGCGTCGCCGCGTCGGAGGGCCTCGTAGTCGCGCCACACCTCGTGGGCGAACAGGTGGTGCGCCCGTCCGTCGAAGACGAGGTTCTGGAAGGTCGCGAGCAGCGCGTGCCGGCCGGTGTCGTAGCGCAGCAGCCGGATGGTGAAGGGCCGCTGCTCGCCGTACTGCCAAGGGGTGACGCAGTCGCGTGAGAGCAGGGCCGAGGCGTAGCGGGAGAACTGTTCGGGCGAGGCGGCGCCGACCTTCTGGCACTGGACGAGCTGTTCCGCCGCGCCGACGGGCCGGATCCACTGCTCGGGGTGCGGCCCCGGCTCCGGCGGCAGCTGGAGGTGCAGGGCGTCGTGCCGGGTCACGAAGGCGCGCACCGCCGCCTGCAGCGCGTCAACGTCGAGGTCGCCGAGGATCTCGAAGGAGAGTCGGACGTTCTTGTGCGCCCAGGTGTCGGTGCGGGTCTTGGTGTGGAACCAGTCCTGCTCGTAGGTGAGCGGCACGGGGGTGCCGGGCGCGGGCCGGGTGGGCGTCAGGTCAGGCACAGGTACTCCTCGCCGGTCTCCTTGAGGGCGGCGGGCGGGCCCGCCTCGACGATCCGGCCCTCGCGCATGACGATGACCTGGTCGGCGTCGTCCAGCACGGTGAGGCGGTGGGCGATGACGACGACGGTGATGCCGGCGGCCAGAAGGTCGCGCATGATGGCCTCCTCCAGCGCCGGGTCCAGGGCGCTGGTCGCCTCGTCGAGGATGACGAGCTTCGGCTGCTTGGCCAGTGCCCGGGCGAGGACGATCCGCTGCCGCTGGCCGCCGGACATCCCGTGCCCGCCGGGGGCGACGAGCGTGTCGTAGCCCATCGGCATGGCCCTGATCTCCTCGTGGATGTGGGCGAGTTGGACGGCGTTCTTGAGGTCGGCCTCGCTGATGTCCTCGCTGCCGAGGAGGATGTTGTCGCGGATCGAGCCACCGAAGAGGTGGGCGTTCTGGTTGACGTAGCCGATGCGGCGCCGGTACGTGGGCCGGTCTAGCTCGTCGAGGCTCGTGCCGTCGACCGTGATGGTGCCGGCGGTGGGGACGTAGAGCCCCGCCAGCAGCATGCCCAGGGTGGACTTGCCGGATCCCGAGCGGCCGACGATGGCCACGAACTGCCCTGGCTGGATATCGAGTTCGACCTCTCCGAGGGTGGGCCTGGGAGCGCCGGGGTAGCGGAAGGAGACGCCTTCCGCGGTGATCCGACCCGGTTCGGCGACCCCCGTTCCGGCGAGAGCGCCGCGCGGTTCGGGGGCCGCGCGCAGGACGTCGTCGAGCCGGGCGAGTGTGGGCCGGACGGCGGCGAGCTGGGACCCGGCGTCGAACATCCCCTGCATCGGGATGAACAGGGCGATCGTCAGCGTCATGAAGCCCATGGCCTCGCCCAGCGAATCCCGGCCGGTCAGCACCAGCCAGATCCCCGCGAGCAGGACGGCCAGCGGCGCACCGAACTGCACCGTGCGGCTGAGGGAGGAGAAGAGGGCGAGGTTGCGGCGGGCGCCCAGGCGCTTGTTGACCTCGTGGACCAGGGTGTGCGACCAGCGTTCCGCCGCCCGGCCCTCCAGGCCGCTGGACTTCAGCGAGGAGATGCTCTCCAGCATCTCCACCAGTTCCTCCTGCGCCTTGGTCTGACGTTCGAGGACCTCCTGGCTCAGCTCCGTCTGGCGGCGCCAGGTGATCGCGAGGATGCCGCCCTGGAGCGCGACGAGGGCGGCGACGAGCGCGGCCATCGGGGGGTTGGTCAGAGCGATCGCGACGAGGTACGCGACGACCAGCACGCTGTCGAGCGCGGCGGAGACCGCGGTCACGCTCAGCACCTGGATGAGGACGTTGCTCGCCCGGGCCCGCATGGCCAGGTCACCGGGGTTGCGCACGGTGAAGAAGTCGTAGGGCAGGTCCGCCAGGTGGCCGACGATCCCGAGGGTGAGCCGTTTCTCGATCACGGCCTGGCGCTTGGCCACCAGGACCGACCTGACCATCTGGAGGACGAAGAAGAGGACCGCGAGCCCGGCGAGCAGCGCCCCGGCGCCCCACAGCGTGGCGGTGGATCCGTCCGGCACCACCCGCTCGACCAGGATCCCCGCGGTGAGCGGCAGCGCGAGCTCGAAGGCCATCAGGGCGGCGGACGCCGCCAGCAGGAGGCCCAGTTCGCGGCGGCCCGGCAGGAACTGGCGCAAACGGCTCCAGGGGCTGCCGGTCCCGGTGCTGCGGGTGGCCGTGGACGCGCCCTCCAGCGGAGGGTCGAACTCCAGCGCCACGCCGGTGAAGGACTCCGCGACGGCTGCCCGGCTGAGCCGTCGCCGTCCGTACGCGGGGTCGACGACATCCACGTGGTCCTTGCCGGCGCCTTCCAGGACGACGAAGTGGCTGAAGTTCCAGAACAGGATCGCGCCGGGCCGTAGCCGCCGCAGGGCGTCCAGGTCGGCGCGCACGCCCCGGCCCTTGACGCCGTACTCGCGGGCGATCTCCAGCAGGGTGCGGGCCGACGCGCCGTTGCGTCCGGAGTCCGCGCGGGCGCGGATCACGTCGAGGGACACGTCGACGCCGTGGTGCCGGAGCACGGTCACCAGGGCGGCCGGGCCGCAGTCGCTGACCTGTGTCTGGAAGCAGACCGGCAGCCGCTTGGCGCCGGAACGGCCGGCGAGCCGCTCGCGAACGGCCGTCATCCGTTCGGTGAATCCCCTGGTCCGGGGCGGGGTGGGGGTGTGCCCGAGCACCGGCCCGAGGCCGTCGCGCCTGCGGTGGTGTTCGAGCGCCTCGGGCCGGAAGCGCGATTCACCGGTCATCGATCCCGATCCCTTTCCTTGCCATCACCGGCGTGTGCCGAGAAGAACTCCCGGCACACGCCGGTACTGGTGCGTCCCGGCGACGGGACGCGGACGCGGTGGACTCAGGTCCGCCGCGATGGGCCGGGCGGGGTCACCACCCGGCCGGGGGACACCGTCGTCAGATGACGCAGTGCGCGGCGATGGAGAACTGGCCACCCACGATGTCGTCCAGCTCCTCGTCGGACAGCTCGGTGATGTCGACGTCGTCGAAGTTGTTCATGACGTTTCCTTTCGGCAAGGGCTTCCTCGCAACCGCAGACCGGGTTTAGCCGCGGATACGGCGATTTTCCTCGATTCCTCGGAAAAGAGCCGCCGGAGACCGGCGGCTGGCCGAAGGCCGCAACAGCACCAGGTCACGCGGTGAGGGGAAGCACGGAATGGATGGTGCTTCACATGTCCGGTCGGGCTGACCGGATGTCAAAACCATAGAACCGTCGAAGCCGAACGGGCAAGGCCCGGGCAGCGCTTTCTCGGAAATTGAACGGCGCCCCGGATTCAGGCATGCAAAGGCGGCCGGAGGCACCGGCCGGGAATTTCGAAATTCCCGGCCGGCAGCGCCGACCGTGCAAAATCTATTTACCTGCGGAGGTGTTTTCCGATTCAGCGGTGGCACACGGCGAAGTTCGCCGTGAGCACGTACGGCAGCGTCCCGTCGGGGGCGCGCAGCGCCTCCAGGGCCTTCTCGGCGGCGGCGCGGGCGGAGGGCAGACGGTCGGGCGGGACGCTCTCCCAGAAGGCCCTCGCGGCGGTGGACCAGGTCCACTCCCACCAGTGGTCCGGGCCCCGGAAGGTCGCCTCCAGGCGTTCCTCGTACAGCTCGACGGAGGTGAAGCCGGCCTCGCGGGCGAGCCTGCGGACGAGTTCCGGGGTCTGCGGTGGGCTCTGTCCCGCGACGGCGGTCTCGATCTCCTCCGGCGTTCCCGGGCCGAAGGGCCGGGTCGCCTCGACCACCCGGTACCAGCCGGGCGCCTCCGGGCCCCACCAGGAGACCGCCAGCCGCCCGCCGGGCCTCAGCACCGACCGGAAGCCGCGGAAGGCCCGCTCGGGCCGGCGGAGGAAGGAGAGCAGCATGCCCGCCGTGACGGCGTCGTAGCCGTCGGCCGGCGGGCGCAGGAGCGCGCGGGGCGGCTCCTCGGCGTCGGCGACGTGCGTGCGCAGCCAGTGCATCCGCTGCTCGGCGGAGCGCTGCCGCACGCGCTCGATCATCGCCGGGGAGACGTCGATGCCCGTCGCGCTGCCCCGGGGGCCGACGGCGCGGGCCGCGGGGAAGAGGACCGCGCCGGTGCCGCACCCGGTGTCCAGGACGTGTTCGCCCTCGGTGATCCGGGCGTGCGTCACCAGGAGCCGGCCCGCGGCGGGGAGGAGGTCGATGCCCACGCGGTCGTAGCTGGCCGCGGCACGGTCGAAGAGCCCCGCGATGCCGTCGCCCTCGCGGTGCGGCGCCTCGGCGGGCGCGCCCCGGGAGGCCTCGGGCGGGGCTGGGGTGGTCCTGGGCATGGGGGCGACTCCTTCCCGCGGGCCCGAGGGGCCCGGGGTCGACGTTCCGTGCGGTTGGTGCCGGTGCCGGCTGGTGGGTGGATGTGCCGGCTAGTGGATGCGGACGCGGAGCCCGAGGATGCGGTCGGAGCCCAGGGGCGCGGCCCGCTTGAAGGTCGCCGGGTCGTGGCTGACCCGGAGGCCGTCCGCCGCGAGCACCCGGGTCAGGGCGTCCGTCGCGCCGCGCGCCAGGGGGGCGCCGACGCAGTAGTGGGAGCCGGCGCTGAAGGCCAGTGAGTGGGCCTCGTGGGCACCCGGCCGCCAGGCCAGGGGGTCGGGGAAGACCGTGGCGTCGAGGTTCGCGGCCGCGAGGATCAGCATGACCCGCTGCCCGGCGGCGACCTGGTGACCGGCGATCTCCATGTCCTGGAGGGCGTACCGGGGAGCGAACCGGAACGGGCAGCTGATCCGGAGCACCTCCTCGGTGAACTCCCCCTGAGCGGAGGCGGATTCGGCCTCCGGTCCGGCGATGGACGCCATCCGTTCGCCGCCCCGCATGACCACCTCGGTCAGGACGGCGGCGAGCGGTTCGAGGGTGCCGGTGACGATCTGCGCGGTGACGGCGACCGCGACCTCGGGCCCCAGGGCGGGGTCCGCGGCGATGTCCCGCAGGACCACGGCGAGTTCGCCCTCGGCCCGCTCCAGGAGGTGCTCGCGCACCTCGGCGCGCAGGCGGTCCAGCGAGGCGTTCGCCTCCCGCGCCAGGTCGTCGTCCGTGTACGACCTCGGCTTGGCCAGATAGGCCATCAGCCCGTCCGTCGCCTCCGCGAGGTCCGTCATCCGGTCGGCGCTCGTGCCGAACAGTCGCGCCAGCGTGGCCAGGGAGTACGGGCGGCAGAACTCGCCGATCCAGTCGCACTCCCCGCCCGTGCCCCGGAGCCCGGCCAGCAGCTCCCGGCAGTCGTTCTCCAGGTCGGCGGCCAGGGCGGCGACGACGCGCCGGTCCAGGGCCGGGCGGATGCGGGAGCGGAGGTCCTGGTGGTAGGCGCCGTCGCTGAACACCGGCCACAGGGCGACGAAGTCCCGCACCGGCCGGTGCAGGGCGATCTGCTCCTCGGACAGGCCGGTGCCGGCCAGCGGGTCGCGCTGGGTGGCGCTGGTGAGCCCCGGGTGCAGCAGGAGTTCGCGCACCAGGTCGTAACCGGTCACGAACAGCGCGCCCGTGCGCGGGTCCTTCATGGCCGGGACGGTCGCCATGGCCCGCAGGGCCTCGCGGGGGTCCGCCGCGGAGTAGTCGCCGTAGAGCAGCTCGGCGAGTTCCGGGCCGGCCATCGAGGGCGTCGGGGGTGTCGAGGTCATCGGGGTCTCCTTCACGACGCACCGGATCCGTTCGGGCGCGCGGCCCGTCCGGTGCGGGCGGATTCGTACAGGGCGAGCGTCAGGGCGAGGGAGCGGCGCGCGTCCTCCCCGCTGACAGCGGGGGGCCGTCCGGTCTCCACGGCGTCGCAGAAGTCCGCCAGTTGGTCGCGGTGCGGGGTGGCGGGCATGCCCGTCGGGTCGCGTTCCTCGTCGTACCGCAGCGGGAGGCCGGCGGTCTGGTCGCCGGCCCCGTACGCGCCGTACGCGTCCCCGGTCTCGCCCTCCGCGCGGCTGTGGAACCAGGCCATCCGGTCGTCGTCGAGGACGGCGGAGCCCCGGTCGCCGTGGACCGTCAGCCGTGCGGTGCGCCCCGGGTACGCGGCCGTCGTCGCCAGGACGGTGGCCAGCGCGCCGTTCGCGAAGCGGACCACCGCGGCCGCGGTGTCCTCCACGTCGATGCCCCGGTGGGCCAGGAGCGCCGTGCGGGCCGTCACCTCGA
The DNA here is from genome assembly GCF_017427025.1 of Streptomyces sp. FH025. Classification (GTDB taxonomy): domain Bacteria; phylum Actinomycetota; class Actinomycetes; order Streptomycetales; family Streptomycetaceae; genus Kitasatospora. The sequence continues at coordinate 21,038 of NZ_JAFLNG010000025.1, read as the reverse complement.
CGGCCTCGCCCATCACCCACTGGAGCAGGTCCAGCGTGTGGACGCCCTGGTTCATGACCGCGCCGCCGCCGTCGAGCCGGACGGTGCCGCGCCACTGCCCGGAGTCGTAGTAGCCCTGCGACCTCCACCACGGCACCTCGGCGTGCGCGGAGGTGAGGGTGCCCAGGGCACCCGCGCGGACGGCGTCGTGCAGGAACCTGGCGGCGGGGTCGAACCGGTGCTGGAGGACGACCCCGAGGGTGCGCCCGGTGGACCGGGCCGCCCCGAGCAGCCGGTCGGCCGCCTCCAGGCTCACCTCCAGGGGCTTCTCCACCAGCACGTGCCGGCCCGCCCGCAGGGCGGCCTCGCCGATCTCGGCGTGCAGGCCGCTGGGCACGCAGACGCACACCGCGTCCAGGTCCGGCCGGGCGAGCAGCTCCCGCGCCGTCGCGTGCCAGGCACAGCCGTGCTCGGCCGCCAGGGCTCGGGCGCGGTCCGGGCTGTCGCCCGCGACGGCCACCAGGGTGGCCCGGTCGGGCAGCCGGGCGAGGGTCCGGGCGTGGACCCCGCCGATCACTCCGGCTCCGATGATGCCGAATCTGAGCATCCTGTCCTTCCTACCGATCGTGCTGATGGGGGCGCTCAGGCGGGCAGGTCGGCCGTTTCGACCGTTCCGGCTCTTTCGGCTTCTTCGGCCCTCGAGACGGCCGGCGCGTCGTCACCGAGCAGTGCCGCGGTGAGCTCGTCCCGGTGCGCCTCGGTCCACAGCGCGTCGCGTTCAATGCCGTCCGCGATGCCCGACTCCACCAGCCGGACGAAGCCGGGCACGCCCTCCGCCGCCCGCCGCCGGATCAGGTCCAGCGTGAAGCGGATCCGGGCCGCGGCGAAGCCGGCCAGGTCCGCGCGCCGCTCCGGCGCCAGCCCGTACCCGTCGACCAGCAGCCGGAACCGGTGCCCTCGCTCCGGCGGGGTCCGCCAGCCGAGCGCCGCGCAGCCGCGCTCGTCCGTCAGGGGCGCGAACTGCCAGGCGGCCTGGGCCAGATCCCACTCCGGGAGCTCGCGGCCGGCGGCCTCCCAGTCGATGAAGGCGACCGGGAGGCCGCCCGCGAAGACGGTGTTGCGCGGGGCGATGTCGTTGTGGCACACGACCGTCCCCGGGCCCGAGGTGGCGGGCGGGTGCGCCCAGCCCGCGGGCTCCGGTGAGAACCCTTCGGCGGCCTCGTGCATCCGGCGCATCAGGCGCCCGACCGCGAACACCGCGTCGTCCGTCACGTCCGCCACCTCGGTGCCCGCCGGCACGTGGCCCTCGACGTACTCCAGGACTTCGCGCCCCTCGGCGTCGAGGCCGAACGCCCGCGGGGCGCCGCCGAAGCCGACGCGCTCGAAGTGGTCCAACAGCCGGTGGACCGCCGGGGTCCACGGGCCGGGCTGGCGGCGTACGGTGTCCCCGACCCGCACCACGGTCCACATGCCGACGTGCTCCTCGCCGTCCTTCACGGCCGCCGCTCCCCTCGTGCCGTCCCGCCCTGGCCGCCGCCGCTCACGCGCCGGCACCCGCCAGCGCCCGGGCGCCGGTGGGCTCCACGCCCAACTCGCGCAGGATGCGCAGCTGTTGGTGGATCTGTCGGGCCCCGGTGTCGGTGTCCGTGTGCACCCGGGGCGCCAGGGCGAGGCGTTCCATGCACTTCTCCACCCGCAGGTTGTCCCGGCGGCTGCGTTCCGGCATCAGCCAGTGGTCGAACTGGTGCTGCCAGAGCAGCAGCACCGCGTCGTCGTTGCGCTCGCGGATGTCGTCGAGTGCGGTCAGCTGGAGTTCCCGGGCGTCGTCGCTGTTCATCCCGATGTGCGACCACCAGGTGTGGGTGTCGTCCGGGTCCTCGACCTCGATGCGCAGGCGTTCCCGGTCCTGCCACAGCGGCATGGTCTCGTCGGAGATCGAGAAGAAGTTGAGCATGAAGTGGCCGGCGTACTCCTGCACGAGGAAGTCGCGGGTCTCGCCGAAGAGTTCGGGCGTCTCCCCCGGGTATCCGATCATGAAGAAGACCACGTAGCCCAGTTCGCTGTCGCGCAGCGCGTGGAAGGCCCGCCGGTTCTGCTTGGCGGAGACCCGCTTGCTCATCAGCTTGAGGACCTCGTCGCTCATCGCCTCGAAGCCGATGTGCAGCTTGTAGCAGTGCGCCTCCAGCAGGGCGTCCACCAGCGCCGGGGAGTCGACGGTGTTGGCGCGGCTGAAGCCCTCCCAGCGCACCCCCGCCTCCGGCAGGATCTCCAGCAGCCGGCGCAGCCGGGTGGGCGGGACGGTGAAGGTGGAGTCCATCGCGGAGATCATCTGCGCGCCGTTCTCGACGGCGTACCTCATCCAGTCGTCCCGGATCTTCTCCGCGGACTTGTAGCGCCACTTGGGGGAGGCCGCCGGGAACGAGCAGAACTTGCAGTCGAAGGGGCAGCCGCGCATCGACTCGTACGGGACGATCGGGAACCGGCCCTTGAGGCGCGGCGAGGGCTGCGCGTCGAAGTCCAGGTACTCCAGCGGGTTCACCCGGACGCGCTCGCCGTCGCGCCACACCGCGCCGGGGACGGCCTCCAGGGAGCGGCCCGCGCCGACGGCCTTCAGCACGGCGGGCAGGGCCTGCTCGCCGTCGCCGCGCACCACCGCGGTCACGCCGGGGAACTCCGCCATCACCTGGAGGAACTTCAGGTTGGTGTACTGGCCGCCGCAGACCACGGGGACGGAGGGCAGCCGCTCGGCGATCCAGTCGATCACCTTGGCGAAGATGGCCTTGCTCCACATGTAGGTGGTCGACAGCAGGACGACGTCGAAGTCACCGGGCGGCAGGACGGCCTGGCCCGACCAGACCCCGGCCAGGTCCACCCGCGCGTAGTCCTGGTCGGCCTCCTGGAGGATCGCCTCCAGCGCGAAGGTGGTCAGGTGGGGGACGGTGGTGGTCCGCGGGCGGCACAGCGTCCGCCGCTCGCCGCCGACGGTGTAGGTGAAGTCGGTGAAGTCCAGGTCCGCGCAGCCCCCGCGTTCGAGCATGGCGCGGGTCCGCTCGTCCCGGGGCGTGCCGCTCGCGTCGAACAGCGATCCCCGCAGGTAGTTGAGGTTGACGTAGCTCGGTCCCAGACCGCACATCAGCAGCGCACGCACAGGCTGTCCTTCTCCTCGGCATCAGGCTCGGCATCAGGCTCGGCATCAAGGGCGCCGAGAACGGGATCGTCGGTCGGCGTCACGGCGGGCCTCACGCGGCCGCCATGGCGTTGCCCAGGTAGTTGGGCAGGGCGGTCAGCCGGTCCCACTGGGCGTCCAGGTCCGTCGGGTACGCCTCCCGGTAGCGCCGGGTGACCTCGGCGACCTCGGCCCACGAGGCGGGCGTGCGCCCGTCGTTGTAGCGGGGCGCGAGTTCGTCGTAGAGCGCCGTCCCCGGGCGCAGGACGAGCTGGTTGAGCCCGAAGTCCACGGGCAGCGAGGCCGCCCAGTCCACCAGCTCGCCGCCGGCACAGGCCGGATCGTCGGGCAGGCCCAGCAGGATGAAGGCGAAGGGCTTGATCCCGGCGTCCGCCAGCTTCTGGACGGCCTCGGCCACCTTCTCCGGCGGCACCCGCTTGCCGACGCCGGTGTCCGCGACCCCGGGCGACTCCGCCCCCAGCCACATGCCCCGGCAGCCGGCCTCCGCCCAGCGCCGGACGTCGGTGCGCAGCACCACCTCCGCGCGGGTCTGGCCGGTCCATTCGAGACCGGACCCGGTCAGTCCGTCGCACAGCTCGTCGTAGAACGTCCGGTGCAGCCCGAAGACGTAGTCCAGGAAGAAGACCGACTCGGTGCCGCGCGCCTGGAGGGCGGCGGTCTCGGCGAGGGTCTGCTCGACCGGCCGGGGCCGCATCCGGCCGCCGAAGGGCAGGTGGCAGAAGGAGCATCCGTAGCTGCAACCGCGCACGCCCATCACCAGTCCGCAGGCCGCGCGGCGGGTCCGCCCGTCCACCACGACCTCGGCCGTGTAGGCCAGCGGGTCCGTCAACTCGTAGGCGGGCAGCGGCCACTGGTCGACCGGGAGGTCCGGGTAGGTGCCGGCCGCGGGCAGCACGGGGGTGAGGGCGCGCCGGTGCAGCACGTCGCGCACCGCCTGGACGGCGGCCGAGTCGGACTCGCCCCGGGCGACGTGGTCCACGCCCAGTTCGCGGTGGCACGCCTGCGGCAGGTGGGTCGCGTGCGGCCCGCAGGCGATCACGGGCACGCCGGGCCACCGGTCGCGCACGGCGGCCACCGCCTCCTTCACCAGGCTGAGGTCCAGGGGGTAGCACTGGGCCCGGTCAGCGACGGCGGTCACCACGACCACCAGGTCGGGGGTGTCCGCGGGGGCGGGACGCTCGGTGAGCCGGCGGTCCCACAGGCTCACCTCCACCCCGTCCTGCCGCAGGACGGCCGCGGCGTTGAGCACGTCCAACGGCTGCTGGAGGAAGTGGCGTTCGAACTCGTCCTGGGCGACGACGAAACACACCTGGGTCACGCGGACTCCTGTCGGGGTGAGAAGACGGACTCGCGGCCCGCGCGGGAGGGGCGCCCGGCCCGGTCTGCGCCGACCAGGGCCGCGTCGGCGGTGCGTGGCCACACCACGCCGATCAGGGAGGCGATCCGGTGCAGCGTGCGCAGGTCCGGCGGTGGGCAGGTGGCGGCCGACAAGGACGCGAGCATGCCGGTCCAGGCGTTGCGGAGCAGCGGGTCGACGACTTCGAGCCGGCGGTCCCCGGCCGGGGTTCGTACGGTGATCCGGTGCACGTCGCGGCGGACCTGCTCGCGCAGGGGGCCGCCGAGCGGTTCCAGTTCCGCGGTGAAGTGGGCGGACGCCGTCTCCACCCGGACGAGGCGCTGCCGTTCACCGATCGCCCTGGGGAAGTCCCGCGTCCAGGCGGGGCGGGGAAGCGCGGGCTCGGCGCCCTCGCCCACCACGGTGGAGAACAGCTCCACCTCCACGCCGCCCACCGGGGTGCGCTCGTGCGCGGCGGACAGGACGAGCTCGGGGTCGGGCGCCACGCGCAGCGCGCCCGGCGCCACGGGGCCGCGCAGGTAGGCGTCGTAGCCGGTCGCGGGCAGGAAGTGCCCGAGTGCCGCGAGCATGTGCAGCCACTCGTAGCCGAAGACGCCGTGGTCCCGGTCGACGAAGCGGCCCCGGGCGACGTCGGGCCGGCGGTCCTTGGCGAACACGACGCGAAGCGCCCGGATCGGTTCGCCCGGCGCCTCGCGGGCGACCAGGCGCGCCATCGATGACAGCGCGGAGGCGTACCGGTACTGGTCCATCACGACGACCCTGGCCGCCGGCCGCGCGTCGAGCAGGTCGGTGAACTCGGCGAGCTCCGCGGCGCGGCAGGCGGGCTTCTCCACCACGATGCGGGCCGCGGCGTCGCGGGCCAGCACCGAGGCCACGACCGGCAGGTGGGTGTGCGTCGGCGTGCACACCACCCAGACGTCGACGTCGCGGGCGTCGGGGACGTGCCCGATGCTCCGCCACCAGGTCACCGGCGGGTCGGGCAGGCGGGACGGTTCCGGGTCCAGCACGCTGACCGTCAGCCCCAGGTCGGCGAGGGCCCGGGCGTGCAGCCGCCCGACGCTGCCGTACCCGACGACACAGGCGTGCCCCCGGCCGGTCACGGGCGGTCCTCCCCCGCCACCGGCGCGTTCGGGCTGGTCCAGGTGCGGACGGAGTCCTCGTCCGAGAGGTACGTGTCGTAGTACGTCTCGAACAGGCCCGCCGCCCGGACGGCCTCGTCGACCTCGTCCACGTGCACGCCGGGGGCGAGCTCGTCGGCCCGGCGGCACAGCTCCCGTACGGCGATCAGCGTGCCGGCCCGGTACGCGTCGTAGCCGGAGTTGGGGATGCCCTCGTAGTCGAAGAGGTTGAGCGAGCGCCCGTCCCCCAGGAGGGTGGCCAGGCCGCCGCCGGGGAGCCGGTAGCGGACGCCGATCCCGGTCAGGGCATCCGCGGGCGCTCCCGCGGCTCCGGTGCTCAGGAGGCTGAAGTCCTTGGTGGCGAAGCCGGCCAGGAGCACGCCGTCGGGCAGCAGCGGCAGTTCGTCCGGCCCCAGCAGCGGCTCGCCCGTGCTGCCCGTCACCAGGAAGGGGGTGCAGCGGCGCAGCGCGGCGGCGAGGGTCGGCTCGGTCTCGAAGCCCTGCTCGGCGGCCTGGATCAGGGCCAGGGTGTCCTGGTCCACCACGGTGACCCGGCAGCCGAGGGAGCGCAGTCGGCGCGCGAGCCGGGAGCCCAGGGTGCCGAAGCCGACGGCGACCACGCGGCGGCCGATGAACTTCTGTCCCGGCACCAGTTCGCGCAGCCGCCGCAGGCAGGAGTCGGCGATCTCCTCGTACGACAGCAGGCTCTTGAGCTGGGAGCGGGCGACGTTGAAGACCGGGATGGCGGGGAGCGGTCCCGCCCCGATCCGCTTGAGCCCGCTGACCGTGAGTTCGACCACGGCGTCCACGGGCTCGGTCACCAGCCGGGACGCTCCCGCGCCGCGGGCGAGCAGTCCGCCGTCGTCGATGACCAGCACCCGGCGGCCGGCGCGGTGGGCGGCGGCGATGAAGCGGTCGACGTCGGCGGCCACCAGTCGCGCGGCCGCGACCTCCTGGCCGGGGGCGGTCCCGTCGATGACGGAGTTGTCCAGCAGGTCGCTGCGGTAGCCCCGGGCGCGGAACCAGGCGTGCACCCGGTGTCGACCCGCCGTGCGGTCCCCCTTGGCCAGGGCGTAGATCCACTCGCGCGGGATGCCCGCCCGCTCCGCCGCCAGGAGGAAGCCGACGCTGTTCTCGACGTAGTGGTCCCGGAAGACCAGCGCCCAGTCGTCGATCCTCGGCCCCCGGTCCGCGAAGTGGCGCAGCAGCGGCATCGCGGACCACAGGGCGGCGACCTCCCCGGGGGTGAGTCGGTCGGCCCGCTCCCGTACGGCAGCCACGATCTCCCGCACCGGTTCGGGCAGCGGAAGGCCGGCCGGGGCGTCGGTCAGGACGGAGGTCCGCCAGAGCGCGGGCTCCGGGACGACGGGGTCCAGGGTGCGGTGCCGGGCGGGCGCGGCCGGTGCCAGGTCCAGGTGGACGCGCCGGCCCGCGACCCGGATGCCGATGGTGCGGGGCAGGCCGTCCGGGCCGTCGACCGTGTGCCATGCCGCCGCCGGGAAGTGCGGGCCGAGGGCTGCGGAGACGGCATCGCGCACGGCGGCGGGCGGGACCGGGCCGGTGACGGCGTCGAGCAGCCGCAGGCCGGTGAACGCGGCGGCGACGTCGCCGGGGCTCTCGGCTTCGACCTCGGTGGTCACCGCGCCACCCCCCTTCGGGCGGCGGGCGTGAGCGGACGGTCCCACAGGGGTGCACGCGGTGGCAGAACAGTCAAAGCGGTCTCCTTGAATCGGGCATGACAGAGAGCGGCGCACTCTGGCGCTCGGATTCCGCACGGGGAGGGGGCTGGCTCGGGAGGGGGTCGCGCGCCGGCGAGCGGACGGCTGGGCGGTCGGACCGGGGCAGACCCTGCCCCCAGAGGTCGACGCCTCGTCAACGGACCCGACGACGGGCGGAGTCCGGATCGCCGCCCGCTGCTCGCGAGCGCGGTGTCACTACATGAAGGAGCGACCGTCGCACGTGTCGGCACCCGGGGGGATGCGGCAGTCACCCCAGGACGTGTTGAAGATGTGGTAGACGGGGCCGTGCTTCTGGGAGGACCCGGACTCGGCGGCGACGGCGGGCGCCGTCGCGGTACACAGGGCGGCCAGGGCCAGGACGGCGCCGGCGGCCGTACGGAGGAGAGGCTTCACAACGGGTCCTTCACGTCACGGGTGGAACGGAACGGACGGCGGCGCTACGCGAGGTGGTGGTGTTGCCGCCGATGTCTGGATTGTTTCCCGCGCACCTCGTCCCGACCAGGCGCGATGCCCGTCATTAAAGTGACAGGACATTTGGAGACAGGGGGAGGATGTGCTCGAACCGGACATGACGAACAATTTCGATGCGACACGGATGGAGAAAACGGGTCCATCCGGACAAAGCATCCAAAGCAGTGGATGCACTCCGATCCGTCTCAGCTTGGGAGTTTCCGAGCAGAACGGCGCGGCGGCCCGACAGGCCCACGACCACGTCTGCACTCACGGACGCCTGGATCCCGCCGCCCTGATCGAGGCCCACATCGCCGCCGAGACCGCGGCCCACCAACAGCGCCTCGCCGCCCTGCGCGCCGACGTCCAGCGCTTCACCCGGCTCACCCAGGCCCGGGCCGGCGCCCCCGACGGCGCCCCGGACGCGGTGACGGTCCTGCCCGACAAGGCGGCGGTCCACGCGCTGCTGGAGGCGGAGGCCGCCCGCTGCCGGCACGAGGTCATCGCCTGCCAGCCCGGCGACGTCTCCCGCAACCCGGCCAACCTCGAACCCGCCCTGGCCCGCGACCGCGCCCTCCTCGAACGCGGCATCCGCATGCGCACCCTGCAACAGCACTCGGTCCGCTTCCACGGCCCCACCCAGGTCTACATCGCCGCCGCCACCGCCCTGGGCGGCGAGTACCGGACCGCCCACGAACTCTTCGGCCGGCTCATCGTCTTCGACGACACCGTGGCGTTCCTGCCCACCGACAGCACCAGTTGGGGCGCCGTCGTCGTCCGGGAACCCCACCTCATCGCCTACCTGCGCGGGATCTTCGAGCAGACCTGGACCCACGCCACCGCCTTCAGCGACCCCACCGCCCCCGGCGCCGAAGGCCTGGAACAGGCCGCCCGCGACATCGACGCCACCCTGCTGAGACTGCTCGCCTCCGGCCTCAAGGACGAGACGATCGCCCGCCGCCTGGGCATGTCCCTGCGCACCGTCCGCCGCCACGTCGCCAACATCCTCGAACGCCTCGGCGCCGAGAGCCGCTTCCAGGCCGCCGTGATCGCCACCCGCACCGGCCTGCTGGACACCCCCACCACCTGACCGGTGACGGCCGCCCGCTGCCCTGACGGGGCAGCAGGCGGCCGTCACCGGTCAGCGTGCCCCAACCAGCCTCCCGGCCTTGAGCGGGCACCACTGCCACCGCCTGCGAGTACGCTTCGGAAACGAAGGCCACGACACCCACAACACGCCTGGGATCAAAAAGACATGCCCGATGGACACCACCCGCTCCACAAGCCGGTGACCGATCGAACTGAATCAACCAGCCCCCTCTGACACCCAACACCCCAGGTCAGGAAGTATCGGCCCCGCGCTCGCGGGGATTGCTCCTGCTCGCCGTCCTTCATCGCGGTGCGGAGTTCATCGGCCCCGCGCTCGCGGGGATTGCTCCGCGCGCCGATAGGACGTGATCTCCCACAGCAGATCGGCCCCGCGCTCGCGGGGATTGCTCGGCTCCACCCGCGTCCCGGGCAGATCAGCGCCGATCGGCCCCGCGCTCGCGGGGATTGCTCCTCGGCAAAGGACATGGTCTTGACCGCCGAGCAATCGGCCCCGCGCTCGCGGGGATTGCTCTCATGCGCGCACCTCGGCGAGTGCGAGTCGTGCATCGGCCCCGCGCTCGCGGGGATTGCTCCCGCAGCGAGCACGAGAAGTGGATGGACTGGACGGATCGGCCCCGCGCTCGCGGGGATTGCTCGGCGTTTCCGGCCTGGACAACGGCGTGTTCGTGATCGGCCCCGCGCTCGCGGGGATTGCTCGTCGATGCACAGGCGCCCGAAGTCGACCGGGTGATCGGCCCCGCGCTCGCGGGGATTGCTCCGACCTCGGCAGCCTCGCGCTCACTCAGAACCCATCGGCCCCGCGCTCGCGGGGATTGCTCCGACCAGGCCGACCTGATCCTCCAGTACGCCCGATCGGCCCCGCGCTCGCGGGGATTGCTCCACCCCCTCCCGTCTCGCCGCCGCCCTTTGCCGATCGGCCCCGCGCTCGCGGGGATTGCTCCGTGGAAGCGTTCCTGACCGGTCCGAACGGCTAATCGGCCCCGCGCTCGCGGGGATTGCTCCTAGCGCTGCCGTCTGGATAGCGGCCCAAGTGAATCGGCCCCGCGCTCGCGGGGATTGCTCCGGCGACTTGGTGGCGTGGTACCCGGACTACTAATCGGCCCCGCGCTCGCGGGGATTGCTCCGGGGTCTGTGCGGTGTCTGCGGGCGCTGGGTCATCGGCCCCGCGCTCGCGGGGATTGCTCCTCTCGCCCTGTCGGTCGGTGACATCGTGCTGAATCGGCCCCGCGCTCGCGGGGATTGCTCCGGGCGCGCGCCCGCGCCGGCCGTTCTGACCTTATCGGCCCCGCGCTCGCGGGGATTGCTCCTGAATCGGGTCCGGAATGATGGCACGCCTCGTATCGGCCCCGCGCTCGCGGGGATTGCTCCTCGATGTAGTCGAGGCCGCCGGGGGCGAAGGCATCGGCCCCGCGCTCGCGGGGATTGCTCCGCGTCCCAGACGGCCATGGCGCACCACGGGCCATCGGCCCCGCGCTCGCGGGGATTGCTCGCCGATCCACGTGCGCGCGGGCGGTAGTTCGTCATCGGCCCCGCGCTCGCGGGGATTGCTCCCCGAGGGGGCCCACCGCCCCTGCGTCGAAGACATCGGCCCCGCGCTCGCGGGGATTGCTCCAGAGGCGTCAGATCGTGGCCGACCTCTCCGATATCGGCCCCGCGCTCGCGGGGATTGCTCCGCCCGCTGGGTCGCGCTGATCTGCCTGGGGGGTATCGGCCCCGCGCTCGCGGGGATTGCTCCTGCGGCATCCGGTCGACGTAGTCGAAGACCTCATCGACCCCGCGATCGCGGGGATTGCTCTCAGTCTCGCCCCCGGCGTCGGGTCCCGACGCCGGGGGCGAGAAGTGGCGAGTGGACTCAGAAGCTGGAGCTTCCGCTGTCCCAACTTCCGTTGTTCTGGCTGCTGTTGTCCGAGCGGGCACGGACTCTGGGGCAGCATCCAGGGCTTCGCCAACAAAGCCGTCAACAAGGTCGTCCGTGTGGCGAGTTCGGCCTGGAACACGGGTGACCAGCCCCGCTGGCTCCGCCTACCACGCCGCCACCGGCTGGGTCGCGGAGCCGGGGTCGGCCGAGGTGCGGGGGGCGATGCAGGACAGCTCGGCCGTCGCGGCGGCGAAGGTGTCCAGCCCGTCGGTGGACAACGCCGTGCCGTACGCGAACACGCTGGTGGTGCTGGCCGCCGGGAACGTGTCGGGCCCGTACCGCCGTGGCGGTACGGGCCCGCTCCATCGGCTACAGCCGGTCGCGTTCGCGGGCGACGAGGCCTCCGCCCCGGCGTCCCGGTGCCCAGGCCGTCACGTGCGCTTGTAGCCGCCCACGATCTTGGTGAAGTCGGAGGCGCCCTGCTTCGTCTCCGTGCACTGGAACAGTTCCGGCTTCGTCTTGCAGGACGCGAGCGTGGTCTCGTTGTAGTCGCGGTTGGCGCTCCATCCGGTGATGGCGCCGAGGTCCGTGTCGGTGGCGAACTTCAGCAGCCCGCGCATGGCCTCGACGGTCATCTCCACCGTCGGGACGTCCTGCTTGCCGTACATCGGACAGGCTCCGATTCGGGACCACACCTTCTTCGCGTCCCAGCCGAACCCCGCGTTGCTGATCTGCTTGTGCATGCCGTTGAGTCCGACCTTGCAGGCCTCCAGGGCATCCGGCGGGGAGCCCGCGCTGAAGCTCATGAGCATGCCGTTGATCAGCGACGGCTCGATGCCCGCCGCCGCCAGTTCCTTCACGAAGGCCTCGCCTTCGGGACTGAAGCCCTGGACGGTGGGCTGTGCGTCGACCGGCAGCGTGTAGGAGAGCTGGAGGCCGGGGACCTGCCCGAGCAGGGCGATGGCCGCGTCGAGGTGCCGGCCCAGGGCCGCGTCGTCCTTGAGGAAACCGGCTTCGAAGTCGAAGTCGAGGTTCTTCACCTCGTAGTTCGCGATGATCTTCCTGTAGATGTCGACGATGCTGTCGACGTCCGTCACCCGCGCCTCGATCGGCAGGTTGGCCTGACCGCCGAACGAGATGACCACCTTCCCCTCGTACTTCTCACGGAAGCTCTTGATCTGGTCCTTTCCGAAACCGGAGGTCCGGGGGTCCTCCGTCACGCCACCCCAACGGGGGACGGGGTCGCCGGTCGGGGTGACCACGACGAAGCCGAGGACGAAGCCGTCGCACCAGGTCGCCGCGCCGTTCTTCGACGCCTCGGCGTAGGTGCTCAGGTCCGGCTTCGGCGGATCCGCGGTGAAGTCCACGAACGGGGAGCGCGGTACCCTCCACACCCCCTGGTCGGGCAGGGCCCTTCCGGTCGTGCCGGGCACCTCGGCCGACCAGTCGGACCGGACGTCGGAGAGGCTGTAGGCCCGCACCTTGAACGTGTACGGGGTGTCCGGCTTCAGACCCCTGACGGTCGCGGTGTTCGTGTCGGTGTCGACCGGTTCCTTCCGCCCCGACACCGAGACCTCGTAGCCGTAGACGGTCGCCTGCCCGTCGGACGGCTGCCACGTCAGGGTGACGGACTTCGGCCCGACGCGGACGACCTTGAGCCCCTGCGGCACGCTCGGCTTGGCGGGGTCGGGGGGCACGTCGGCGTCGACGCCGTTGACCTTGAACCGGCTCGGAAGCAGCTTCGGGTCCGTCCCCAGCCCCTCCACGCCCGCACCCGACGCGAAACTACAGGTGACCACCTCGGTCCCGCGGTTGGCCTTGATGGTCTTCTTCTCCGGCACCAGGTGGGCGGTGATGACCTGGCCCTTCTGCGAGACACCCGTCAGGCCGTAGACGTCAGCGAACGTCAGACCGGGCGGAATGGTGAACTCGATCGTCGGGTCGACGACGTCCTTGGAGCTGAAGTTGATGAAGCGGATGTCGAACTTCGCGTAGTACTTGGACCCGCCCGGCTGCCATTTCGGCTTCGCGACGACTTTGTCGATCACGATCGCTTCCTCTCTCAGAGTGACGCACAGCTTTGTGCGTGCACCATCGATGCTGCACGAACGACCGCTCTACGGCGCGCCGTACGGGGAAGTTCACCTGGCCGGTCCCGTCACCGAACGTGTTCACCCTGGTCCGACGCGGCCTCGGCTCACACCTCCGGGTGAGACCGCGCATCGGCCGGGCCCGCCGTGGGCAGTCTCCGGGCGGTGGTTCGGACCGGGACGACGGAGGACGGCATGGGCGAGAACGAGGACAGGACCATCGACGAGCGGGCCGGCAACGGCCGGGACGAAGGGCTCCGCAGCTCCGCCGCCTTCCTCATCGACGAGGCCCTCGGCTTCCTCTTCCCCGCCGCGCTGCGCGCCGCCGCCGAGGTGGGGGTGGCCGACCACCTGGCGGACGGCCCCCGCACCCCCGCCGAACTCGCCGCCGCCACCGGCACGGACGCCCGCGCCCTCTACCGGGTGCTGCGCCTGCTCGCCACCCGGGGCGTCGTCGCTGAGGACGAGCAGGGCCGCTTCGCGCTGACCGACGCCGGACAGGCCCTGCGCGAGGGCGTCCCGTACTCGGCGCGCGCGGCCGTCCTGATGCTCACCGACCGGACGATGTGGCGCCCGGCCGGCGAGCTGACGCACTGCCTCACCGAGGGCACCACGGCCTTCGAGGGCATCTTCGGCCTGCCGTTCTTCGACCACTTCGCCCAGGACGAGCGGACCGCCGCCGTCTTCCACGTGGGCATGGCGGCGATGTCCGACGCGGAGAACGCGCTCATCGCGGCCGCCTGCGACCTCCCGCGGACCGGAACGGTGGTGGACGTCGGCGGCGGCCACGGCGGCCTGCTGATCGAAGTGCTGCGCCGCAACCCCGAGTTGGAGGGCGTCCTCTACGACCGGGCGCACGTCCTGGCCGGCCACCGCCTGGGCTCGGACAAGGAGATCGCGGACCGCTGGACGCTGGCGGAGGGCGACTTCTTCACCGCCGTGCCGACCGGCGACGTCCACCTGCTCAAGCGGATCACCCACGACTGGGACGACGACCGCTGCGTGACCCTGCTGGAGCACTGCCGCCGCGCCCTGAACCCCGGCGGCCGGGTCCTGGTCCTGGACGCCGTCGTCCCCCGGGGCAACGACCCCCACCAGTCCAAGGCCCTGGACCTGATGATGATGGGCTCCCTCACCGGCCGGGAACGCACCGAGGCCGACTTCGCGGAGCTGTTCGCCCGGGCCGGGCTGCGCCTGTCCCGGGTGCTCCCGACGCCGACGGTCCTGTCGGTGGTCGAGGCGGTGCCGGCCTGACGGACCGCCCCCGACCACCCCCGTGATTGCCCAACCTCCGCCGCCTGACCTAGGGTTGGCCGGCGGTGATCGACGGTCACCGCGGGTGGTCGGGGGGCATCGGTGGGTACGAGCGGGGCCGGGGCGAGTCGGGCCGGGGCGAGTCGGGCCGAGGAGCGCCTCGCGGTGAGCGCGGCGGTGCGCGGCGGTGACGAGTCGGCCTTCACGGAGTTCACCGAGCGGTACCGGCGCGAGCTCCAGGTGCACTGCTACCGGATGCTCGGCTCCTTCGACGACGCCGAGGACCTCGTGCAGGAGACCTTCCTACGGGCCTGGCGCAAGCGGGAGACGTTCCAGGGGCACTCCACGTTCCGCGCCTGGCTGTACCGGATCGCCACCAACGCCTGTCTGGACCACCTCGACCGCCACCCTCGGACGCCGGTGGCCGTGCCCACGCCCTGGGAGGCGGCGGCGGGCGCGCCCGCCCGGCTGACCGAGGTCCCCTGGCTCCAGCCCTACCCGGACCACCTGCTGGAGCCGATCGCGCCGAGCGACACCGAGCCGGACGCCGCGGCCGTCGCCGGCGAGACGATCGAGCTGGCCTACCTCGCGGCCATCCAGCACCTGGCGCCCCGGCAGCGCGCCGTCCTCATCCTGCGCGACGTGCTCGGCTGGACGGCCCAGGAGACGGCGGCCCTGCTGGAGAGCAGCTCGGCCTCGGTGAACAGCGCCCTCCAGCGCGCCCGGGCGACGCTCAGGCGGCACCTGCCCGACCGCCGGCTGGACTGGGGGCCGACCGGGGACCCGAGCCGGGAGGAGCGGGCCGTACTGCACCGCTACATGGCGGCCACCAAACGGGGCGACCTCACCGCGCTCGCCGAACTCCTGCGGGAGGACGCCCGGTTCACCATGCCGCCGACGCTCACCGGCTACCTGGGGCGGGACGCGGTCATCGCCGGCTGGCTCCCCGCGCTGGTCGGCCCGGGCGCCTTCACCGACGTGCGGCACCTGGTCACCTCCGCCAACCGCCGACCGGCCGTCGCGACGTACGTACGCCGCCACCCGGACGCCCCGGCGTACCTTCCGGTCGGCCTGCACGTGCTGCGGATCGAGGGCCGGGAGATCGTGGAGATCACCGCGTTCATCGCGGACGTCCTCCCGTCCTTCGGCCTGCCGACGGCGCTCCAGGACACCGCCTGACCCGCTGCCGAGCCGCCCTTGGCATGGCTCAGCGGGGGCACCGATGAGTTTTCCCGCGTCCGACCGTCTCAATGAGGGAGCCGCCGTCACCGGCGGCGCGGACGGACGATGAGAGGACTCGTGACGTGACCACCGCTGACCTGCCCCGGGCCGGGAGGAAGGAGTGGATCACCCTCGCAGTGCTGGCGCTGCCCACTCTGCTGGTGTCGATGGACCTCAGCGTGCTCAACCTGGCTCTCCCCCAGCTGAGCCAGGACCTCGGCGCCGACAGCGTCGAGCAGTTGTGGATCATCGACTCCTACGGCTTCGTGGTGGCCGCCTTCCTGATCACCATGGGCACGCTCGGCGACCGGATCGGCCGGCGGAAGGTCCTGCTGCTCGGCGCGGCGGCCTTCGGCCTCGCCTCGACGGTGGCGGCGTTCTCCGTCAGCACCCCGATGCTGATCACGACCCGCGTGCTGATGGGTGTGGCGGGGGCGACCCTCGCCCCCTCGACGCTCGCGCTGATCGTCACCATGTTCCACCGCGACCCCCGGCAGATGGGCGCCGCCATCGGTGTCTGGGTGAGCGCCTTCATGGGCGGGCTCGCGCTCGGCCCGGTCGTCGGCGGCGTGATGCTCCAGTTCTTCTGGTGGGGCTCCGTCTTCCTGCTCTCGGTGCCGGTCATGCTGATCCTGCTCGTCGCCGGCCCGCTGCTGCTGCCCGAGTTCCGCAACCCCGGCGCCAAGCGTCTCGACCCGCTCAGCGTCGTGCTCTCCCTGGCCGGTCTGCTGCCGGTCGTCTACGGCGTCAAGGAACTGGCGCAGAACGGCTGGAGCATCGCCCCGGCCCTCGCCATCGTCGTCGGCGTCGTCATGGGTGCCGTGTTCGTGGTCCGGCAGCGCACGCTGGAGGATCCGCTGATGGACCTGCGCCTGTTCGGCCACCGCCAGGTCAGCGCCGCGCTGGTGATCAACGTCTTCGGCGCGGTCGTCGGCGGCGGCACCATCTTCGTCGTGAACGTCTGGCTCCAGGCCGTCGAGGGGCTCTCCCCGCTGAAGGCCGGCCTGCTGATGATGCCGTCGGGCGCCGCCATGGTCGTCACCGCGATGTCCGCCCCCGCCATCGCCCGCAGGGTCCGGCCCGCCTACGTCATCGCCGCCGGCCTCACCGTCGCGGCGATCGGCTACCTGGTCCTCACCCTGGTCGGCGGCGACGGCGGCCTTGCCCTGGTCATCACCGGCGTCACCATCACCAGCGCGGGCTCCGGCCCGCAGGCGGCGCTGACCACCAACCTGATCCTCGCCGCGTCCCCGCAGGAGCGCTCCGGCGCCGCCGCCTCGCTGTCCGAGACCTGCGGCCAGCTCGGCATCGCGCTGGGCGCCGGTGTGATGGGTTCCGTCGCCACCGCCGTCTACGGCGCCGGTCTGAGCGATCCGCTGCCGGCCGGCACCCCGGAGAGCGCGCGCGAGAGCGTCATCGGCGCCCTGACGGCGGCGAAGGGCCTGCCGGCGGACTCCGCCGACGCCCTGCTCCGGAACGCGCACCACGCCTTCACCGGCAGCCTCACCGCGGTCTGCGCGATCAGCGCCGTGGTGCTGCTCGGGCTCGCCGCGATCGCGGCGGCCCTGCTGCGGCACGTCGGGGTCACCGCCGACACGCCGGCCGAGGCCGGCGAGCCCTCGGCTCAGCCCGTCGGCTGAGCCGTCCCCCGTCCGCCGGTCGGACCGTCTCCGGCGGGGCGGTCCGACCGGCACCCCGACCGGCACCCCGACCGGTGCCTCGGCCGTCGGCTCCGGTCACAAGGCCGCGCGGTACGCCTCCAGCCGGTCGGCCAGCTCCTTCGGGTGGCCGAGCATCGGGCAGTGGTCGCCCGGCATCTCGTCGGGCTGGAAGCCCAGGCGGTCGGCGACCGTCGCGCGGATGAACTCCGGTGGGAAGAACCGGTCTTCGGAGGCCATCAGGAACCTGGTCGGCACCGTCGGCCAGGCGTCCAGCGGCCACGGCTCGACGAACGGCGTCGCCGTCTGGGTCCGCTGGTGCTCCGCCAGGAACTCGGCGGCCAGTTCGGCCGGAGTGTCGTGCAGCACCAGGGACAGCGGCTCCTCGTCCGTGCCGTCCGGCACTCCCCGGCGGCGGTCGGCCTCCTCCCGGGCCGACCCGTAGCCGGTGTTGCCCCACCACTCCCCCGGCGACTCGCCCGGCGCCGGAACCTGCGCCTGGAGCATCACCAGCAGGTCGACCGGCAGCCGGTCGCACACCAGCGGGCCGGTGAAGCCGCCCATCGAGTGGGCGACGACGACGAGATCGGTGCGGTCGCCGATCGCCTTCACCACCGTGTCCGCGTACTCCGCGAGCCCGGCCGACTCGTCGTCGCACGGCAGGTCCGGTGCGACCACGTCATGGCCCCGGTCGCGCAACTCGGCCGCCAGCGGCCCCCAGTACCACGCGTCCACCGCCGCCGCGTGGACCAAGACGTACGTAGCCATCGAACAGCGCCCCTCACCATCGGATTTCTCACCGCGTCGCAGGCCAAGTCTACGGAATGCGAGGGCTGTTCACGTCGCGGAGTGCGCATTCGAGGAGATGTCGGTGGGGCCTCTGAGACCCGACGATGGTGCCCACGAATGAGCGGGTGGAACGACGAGAGAAGGTAGGTCGAAGCCGTGTACGACTACGTCGTCGTCGGAGCCGGATCGGCGGGCAGCGTGATCGCCGCCCGGCTCTCCGAGGACCCCGATGTCACCGTCTGTCTGATCGAGGCGGGCCCGGCCGACGCCGCCGAGAACATTCACGTCCCCGCCGCGTTCGGAAAACTCCTCCGCACGCGGTACGACTGGGATTACGACACCCACGAGGAACCCTTCCTCGGGCGGCGGCGCATCTATCTCCCCCGCGGCCGGGTGCTCGGCGGAACGAGTTCCACCAACACGATGATCTACGTCCGCGGCAACCGGATCGACTTCGACGAGTGGGGCCAACCGGGCTGGAGCTACGACGAGTTGATGCCGTACTTCCTCCGCTCGGAGGACAACGACCGCGGCGCGTCCGAGTACCACGCGGTGGGCGGACCGCTCGCCGTCTCCGACGGCCGGTCGAACAATCCGATGTCGGAGGCGTTCGTCGAGGCCGCGGTCCAGGCCGGCTACCACCGGAACGAGGACTTCAATGGGGCGGGCCAGGACGGGTTCGGCCCCTTCCAGGTCACCCAGCGCGACGGCCGGCGGTGCAGCGCGGCGACGGCGTACCTGGCCCCCGCGCTCGGTCGCGGGAACCTCGTCGTCGAGACGGACCTCCAGGTCCACCGGGTGCTGGTGGAGAACGGCCGGGCGGTCGGCGTCACCGGCGGCCGGTTCGGCGAGGCGGTCACCGTCCGGGCGTCCCGGGAGGTCATCCTCAGCGCGGGCACCTACAACTCGCCGCAGTTGCTCCAGCTGTCCGGCATCGGGCCCGCCCCGCTGCTGACCGCCCTCGGCATCCCGGTCGTCCTCGACCAGCCGATGGTCGGCCGGAACCTCCAGGACCACACCTTCGTCCCGCTGGTCTACGAGCACTCGCAGCCGATCAGCCTGATCAGTGCGGGCAGCCCGGAACACGTCGAGCGGTTCCTGGACGAAGGACGCGGACCGCTCACCTCGAACGGCCCGGAGGCGGGCGGATTCATCCGCACCCGGGACGGAATTCCCGCGCCCGACGCGGAATTCCTCGCCGCACCGGTGATGTTCGCCGACAGCGGCCTCGGAACGCCGACCGGCCACGCGATCTCCTACGGCCCCACGATGATCGCCCCGCGCAGCCGTGGATCCGTGATGACGGCCCTCGACGACCCGACCGCCAAACCGAAGATCATGCACAACTACTTCGCGGACGAATCCGATCTCGACGACGCCGTCGAGGCCACCCGGGCCGGAATGCGGATCGCCCGCCAGGCGGCGCTGAAGCCCTTCACCGACGGGCCGCAGCAGCAGCCCGCCTCCGATTCCGACGCGGACCTGCGCGACTACATCCGTCACTACGCCCACTCGATCTTCCACGCCGCGGGCACCTGCGCCATGGGGTCCGTCGTGGACGCGGAACTGCGCGTGCTCGGGGTGGACTCGCTCCGCGTCGTGGACGCCTCGGTGATGCCGACGCTGGTCCGGGGCAACCCCAACGCGGCGGTGATCGCCATCGCCGAGAAGGCCGCCGACCTCATCCGCGGCATCGCAGCGCCCGCGACGGCGGCGGACGCCGACCGCTGACCGCTGACCGCCGACCGCCGACCGCTCAGACCACCGCACGAACCTACCGACAGGGAGTGGAGAATGCCGACGACGACCTCACCGTGGGGCGACGCCTCGAAGATCCTCGCCGCCGCGGGCATCGAGGAGGACGCGACCTACTACCGCGAGTTCACCACCGAGGAGCAGAAGGCCGTCCTCACCGTCCCGATGCGCATCCAGGACGCGTGGGAGCACAACGACGCCGACCGCTTCGCCGCGCTGTTCACCGAGAACGGCAGCCTGCTGATGCAGGACACCCAGATGACCAGCCGGGAGGCGATCCGCTCGTTCATGGCCGCGGGCTTCCAGGGCGCCTTCCGCGGGGCGCGGGTCCGCGGGTTCCCGCTGGCCGTCAAGTTCCTCGACGCCGACACGGCGCTGGTGGTCAGCCAGGGCGGCATCCAGCTGGAGGGCGAGACCACGACCGCGCCCGAGCGCCAGGTCCGCATCACCTGGGTGATCGTCAAGCGGGACGGCGAGCTGAAGCTGCTGTCCCACCAGAGCAGCCCGATCAAGGGCTGACCGGCCGGCGCGGGCGTACGAACGCCGCGTCCCCCCTGCTCCTCGGGCAGGGGGGACACGGCGTTTCGACGTGAACTACGGCCGCAGGGAGGCGAACTGGCCGGGCGTGCGGCCCGGGCCGGCCGGGCCCCGGTAGGCCTGCGCGAGGTCCAGCCAGGCGTCCGCGTCGGCGCCGGTGGCCACCAGCGCGAGGTCGTCGCGGTGCCGGCGCCTGGTCACCAGCAGGCAGAAGTCCAGGGCCGGGCCGGTGATCCGCTGCTCGGCATCGGCCGGGCCGAACTCCCAGACCGCGCCGGACGGTCCGGTGATCTCGAACCTGAACTCGGTGTCCGGCGGCGTCAGCTGGCGCGCCTGGTAGCCGAAGTCCCAGGTGATGACGGCGAATTGGACCAGGTACCGGAGGCGGTCGGTGGCCTCGCGGCGCACCCCGAGGGCGTCGGCGATGTCCTGGCCGTGGCCGAACAGCTCCATCATCCCGGCGGAGGCCAGTACGGGCGCCGGCAGCGGGCGGACGAGCCACGGCACCAACTGCCCCTCCGGGACGGCCGCGAGCGCCCGCTCGGCCTTGTCGCGCTCCGCCCTCCAGCGGTCCAGCAACACCTTGGGCGGGTTCGCCAGGTAGGCCTTGAGCGCCTCCTGAACGTTGCCGTTGAAGTCCTGCCCGATGCTCTCCGTGAAGGCCCGGAAGGCTTCGGGGTCGCCCGCCGACATCCCGGCCATCCGGAAGATGCTCGCCAGGTGGGCTACCTGGTGGGCCACGGTCCAGCCCGGGGCGGGGGTCGGGCGCGTCCAGTCCTCGTCCGGCAGATCCGCCACCAGAGCGTCGACGGCCTCGCCGTCGGCCACCAGGGCGGAGATCACGTCCTGTGCGTCGGCCATGCCTCTTCCTTTCCTTCGGAAGGCGAAAGTGGAGCCAATTCAGTATCGGCGCAAGGAGATCGACATTCTTCTCCC
>NZ_JAFLNG010000249.1 GCF_017427025.1 Streptomyces sp. FH025 | reverse complement strand
GACCGCGACCGTCGGGGACTGCTTCGAGGACAACGGGACGGCCACGGTCGCCGACCTCAGGTCGGTCGACTGCGGCCCCGGCGCGTACGAGGTCGTGCGGATCTTCAACGGGACCACGGACCTGGACAGCTGCAAGAACGTCACCGCCAGCGACGAGAGCGTGTCCTACCGGCGCTACCAGCGCGTCCTCTGCCTGAGCTACCAGAGCCCCGCCGGCAACGCCTACCACGCGCAGGCGGGTGACTGCGTCTACGGCCCCAACGGCCCCGGCGTCTGGCACACCACCAACTGCGCCACCGGGAACTTCAAGGTCCTGGCCACCTACCGCGGTGCCGGCGACGGGGCGAAGTGCGACGGCCTGCGGAACTACAACCAGTGGAAGATCCAGACCGGCCCGAACCGTGACTCGGACAGGCTGCTGTGCCTGTCGATGAACTACCCCGACGACGCCGGCTACGCCACGCTCAACGAGTGCCTGCTCAAGTCCGGCAGCGACGAGAAGGCGGTCTTCACCAACGTCGGCAGCTGCGCCGGCTCGAACGTCGTGGTCACCGGGCGCTCCGGGACGTACGACGACGAGGCGTTCTGCCAGGGCTACGGCTGGACCACCTGGCGGCCCAACGAGTACCCGAAGCTCGCCTACACCACGTGCTGGCGCTGGAAGTGACCGGGATCCGCGTGCCTCGGGAGGAGCCCGTCTCCCGCGCCACGGACACCCGCTCCGGGTGCGTGCCTCACGGGGGCGCACCCGGAGCGGGGGCGCACCCGGAGCGGGGGCGCACCCGGAGCGGGGGCCGGAGGTCAGAGGCTGACCTGGACCTCGGCGCGGTGGCGGATGTACTCGTCGGGGTGCGAGCGGGCGATCGCGACCGCCGTCTCCACCAGGCCGTGCAGCTCCGGCGGGTAGGCGCGCGGGACCAGCGGGAGGCCGGGGAGGATGCAGCGGCGGACGTCGAGGTCCTCGTTGCCGACGAACTCCCGCAGCGCGGCCTCGTTCCAGGCGTTCCGGACGATCGCGCCCTCGTCGGCGGCCGCGTTCGGCCCGCCGTCGACCGACAGGGCCGTCCAGTACCAGGCGCGGGCGGCGCCGGCGCGCTCCGGGTCGGTGCCGGTCCGCAGGTGGCCGAGCAGGGCGAGGCGGACCCTGCGCTGGCCGAAGGCGATCAGGGCGGGCTCGACGAAGCGGCGGTTGAAGCTCGGGTTGGGATCGTGGACCGCCGCCTCCAGCAGCGCCTCGAAGTACTCCTCGGGCAACTCGGACCGCCCGTCGAGCGCCTTGTGGACCTCCCACCGGGCCGCGCTCGGGTAGTCCGCACCCGGCTCGACCTCGACCCCGAGCAGGCGGAGCAGCCGGGCGAGCCGCAGCTCGAACTCCTGTGACCCGTCCTCCGTGCGCTCGGGCAACGGCTGGAGAACCCGCACCTCGCCGGCCGTGTCCTTGGTTTCCACGAACGTCCTCCTCATTCTGAGTCATCGGCAGACTACTCGCTGATACACCCGTTCGGAGGCGGTTTTCGGCGACCCGGGATCTTGTTCCGGTTCCCGGGCGGGGTTCTGACGTTCGCTCAGGCGGGCCCCGGCGCGGACCACGGGCGGCCGCCGATCATGACGGGCGGCCGGGCGGGACCAGTCCGGACTGGTAGGCGATCGCGACGAGTTGGGCGCGGTCGCGGGCGTCGAGCTTGGACATCGCCCGGTGCACGTGGGTGCGGACGGTGAACGGGCTGACGAACATCCGCTCGGCTATCTCCTCGTTGGTGAGCCCGGTGGCGGCCATCGACATCACCTCCCGCTCGCGGGCGGTGAGGACGGACAGCCGCTCGGCGGTCGCCGCGGAGACCGGGTCGGGCCGGGAGAGGAACTGGTCGATCACCGCCCGGGTGGCGGCGGGCGAGAGCAGCGCGTCCCCGGCCGCGACGGTGCGGACGGCGGCGAGCAGTTCCTTCGGGTCGGCGCCCTTGCCGAGGAAGCCCCCGGCGCCCGCGCGCAGCGCCTGGGCCACGTACTCGTCGATCTCGAAGGTGGTGAGGATGAGCACCCGGGTGCCGGAGAGCTCCTCGTCGGCGCAGATCTCGGCGGTCGCGCCGAGGCCGTCGACGCCGGGCATCCGGATGTCCATCAGGACGATGTCGGGCCTGGTGGCGCGGGCGAGCTCCACCGCCTCCCGGCCGTCGGCGGCCTCGCCGACCACCTCCATGTCCTCCTCCGCGTCGATCAGCACGCGGAAGGCGCCACGCAGCAGGGCCTGGTCGTCGGCGAGCAGTACCCGGATGGTCATACGTGCTTCCTGTCCTCTCGAAGGGCGCTGTCCGGTCCGGTGGCGCGGTTCTGTTCTTCGGCCGGTGCCGGGGAGTCGGTGCGGGCGGTGCGAGCGGCGCGGACCGCCGCGGCGGCGACGCCCGCGTCCTGGGGGCCCTCGTCGCGGGCGCCGGTGCGCAGGGGCAGTTCGGCGGTGACCAGGAAGCCGCCGTCGGGCCGCCGGTCGGCGGTCAGCCGGCCGCCGACCGCGCCGGCCCGCTCGCGCATGCCGATCAGGCCGAAGCCGCTCTCGTCCGGGGCGGTCTGGGGCCGGGGTACGGCGCGGGGGCGGCCGGTCGCGACCGGGCGGCCGTTGGCCACGCTGACCGCGACCCGGCTGCCGCTGTAGGTCAGGGTGATCTCGGCGTCGGCGCCGTGGGCGTGCTTGGCCACGTTGGTCAGCGACTCCTGGACGATCCGGAAGGCTGTGAGGTCCACGCCGGGCGACAGCGGGCGGGCCTCGCCCTCGACGGTGAGCCGCACCGGTAGCCCGGCCCGCTCGAAGGTGTTGATCAGCTCTGGGAGGCGGTCCAGGCCGGGGGCGGGTTCGAGCGGGGCCGGCTCCTCGGCGCGGCGCAGCAGGCCGACGGTGGCGCGCAGTTCCTGGAGGGCGGAGCCGGTGGCGTCGGTGATGTGGCTGAGCACCTCGCGGGCCTGGACCGGGTGGCTGTCCATGAGGTGGACGGCGATGCCGGCCTGGGCGTTGGCGAGGGCGATGTGGTGGGCGACGACGTCGTGCAGGTCGCGCGCGATCCGGATCCGCTCGTCGGCGACCCGTCGGCGGGCCTCCTCCTCGCGGGTGCGCTCGGCGCGTTCGGCGCGTTCCTCGATGGCCGCGAGGTGGGCGCGGCGGTTGCGGATGGAGTCGCCGAGGGCGCCGGGCAGCAGGGCCCAGGCGAGGACGCCGATCCGCTCGCCGATCGGACCGCCGCCCGGGCCGACCAGCAGCGAGATCCCGGTGAGCAGGACGGCGGTGCCGAGGGAGGCGCGCAGGGCGGTGGTGCGGTCGGTGTGGACGGCGAGGAAGTAGAGCGAGAGCAGCAGGGGGGTGGCCAGCGTCGGGGTGAGCCGGGGGCTGACCACGACGAGCAGCACGGTGCAGAGCAGGGTGAAGGCGACCACGGCGCGCGGGTAGCGGCGGTGGAAGAAGACGCTGCAGGACGCGGCCTGCGCGATGGCGTTGGTCACCGGGTTGATGCCGGTGAAGTGTCCGCCGGTCTGGTCGATGGTGGCGCCGAGGCCGGTGATCACGATCATGGCCGCGCCGCCCGCGCCGTCGAGCAGCCGGGGGTGGTCACGGCGCAGGCGCTGCCAGGTGTCGCTCATGCTCCTGCTCTCGGGTCGGGGTGCCCTGGCCGCACCCGCGCCGGGTCTGCCAGATGGTGCGGCGCCGCGCCCCTGGTGGGGTGCGGCGCGCGCCGGGTCGGGGGCCTCCGTACGGACGGCCCCCGACTGCAACGGTAACGGTTGGGGCTCGAACCGGTGTCCGAGCCGACCGGGGTCGGACCGGGCCCGGGCGGTGCTGGGCCCGGTCCGGGCGGGTGCCGGGCCTAGACGGTGACCGACTCCCGCTCCGGGGCCGCTTCGGGGGCCGCGGTGTGCAGCTTGCTGCCCTCGACGTCGACGTCGGGTATCAGGCGGTCGAGCCAGCCCGGCAGCGACCAGGCGCGGCGGCCGAGCAGGGCGAGGACGGCCGGGACGATGGTCATGCGGACCACGAAGGCGTCGAAGGCGACGGCCGCGGCGAGGCCCAGGCCCATCATCTTGATCATCGGCTCGCTCATCCCGATGAATCCGGCGAAGACGGCGATCATGATGAAGGCGGCGGCGGTGACCACCCGGGCGTTGTGCCGGAAGCCGGTGACGATGGCGTCGTTCGGCTGCTCGCCGTGGACGAACGCCTCGCGGATCCGGGTGACCAGGAACACCTCGTAGTCCATGGCGAGGCCGAAGACCACACCGATCATGAAGATCGGCATCATGCTCATCACCGGGCCGGTCTGCTCCACGCCGATGAGGTCGGCGAGCCAGCCCCACTGGAAGACCGCGACGACCGCGCCGAGTGCGGCGACCACCGAGAGCAGGAAGCCGAGCGCGGCCTTGAGCGGGACGAGGATGGAGCGGAAGACCACCATCAGCAGCAGGACGGCCAGGCCGACGACCACGGCGAGGTAGGGCACCAACGCGTCGGTCATCTTCTGCGAGACGTCGATGTTCATCGCCGTCGTACCGCTGACCAGGACGGTCGCGCCGGTGGAGGACTTCAGGTCGGCCGCGTGGCCGCGGATGGCGTGGACGAGGTCCTTGGTCGCGGCCTCGGCCGGACCGGTGGCCGGGACGGCGTTCAGCAGGGCGGTGTCGCCCTCCTTGTTGAACATGGGCGGCGTCACGGCGACCACGCCGGGCAGGGCGGAGACGGTCTTCTGCACCTGGGCCGCAGTGGCCTTCGGGTCCGCGGTGCCCTTGGCGTCCACGAGGACGGTCAGCGGGCCGTTGAAGCCGGGGCCGAAGCCCTCGGACAGCAGGTCGTAGGCGCGGCGCTGGGTGGTGGAGGTCGGCTTGGACTCGTCGCCGGGCAGGCCCATCCGCAGGTCCAGCGCGGGGGCGGCGATCACGCCGAGGCCGACCACACCGAGGAGCAGCACGCCGAGCGGGCGGCGCACCACGGCACGGGCCCAGCGGGAGCCGCCGTTCTCCTTCTCCCCGGCCGGCTGGGCGTGGCCCCCGGCCTTGCGGGCCTTGCGGGGCAGCGCCTTGCGGCCGAGGAAGCCGAGCAGCGCGGGCACCAGGGTGAGCGCGACCAGTACGGCGATGACGACCGTTCCGGCGGCGGCCATGCCCATCTTGGCGAGGATCGGGATGCCGACCACGGAGAGCCCGGCGAGGGCGATCACCACGGTGAGGCCGGCGAAGACCACGGCGGAGCCGGCGGTGCCGACGGCCCGGCCGGCCGCCTCCTGCGGGGTGCGGCCCTCGGTGAGCTCGGCCCGGTAGCGGGAGACGATGAACAGCGCGTAGTCGATGCCGACGGCGAGGCCGAGCATCATCGCGAGCGTGCCGGTCGTCGTGGACAGGCCGAGCGTGCTGCCGAGCGCGGTGATCAGCGACATCCCGAGGCCGACGCCGATCAGCGCGGTGAGCAGCGGCAGCCCGGCGGCCAGCAGCGAACCGAAGGTGATCACCAGGACGACGGCGGACAGCGCCATGCCGATCGCCTCGCTGCTGCCGCCGGCCTCGCCCTTGGCCATCAGCGCGTTGCCGCCGATCTCGACCTTGAGCCCGGCGTCGCGGCCGTGCTGGGCGGCCTGTTCGAGCGCCTCGGTGGCGCCCTTGGACAGATCGCCGGCCTTGGCGGAGTAGTTGACGGTCGCGTACGCGGTGGTGCCGTCCTGGGAGACGGCGCCCTGCATCTTGAACGGGTCCACCGCGCCGGTGACCTGCTCGGCGTGGGCGAGCTCGGCGACCGTCCGCTCGACCGCCTGCTGGTTGGGCTGGGCGGTGATCTTCTGGCCTGAGGGCGCGACGAACACGATGCGGGCCGAGGCTCCGTCGGCGTGGCCGCCGGGGAAGCGCTCGTTCATCAGGTCGAAGGCCTTCTGCGCTTCCGTGCCGGGCATCGCGAAGCCGTCGTCGGGTGCGGCGGGCGCCTTGGCCGCCAGGACTCCGACGGCCGCCAGCACGGCGACCCACAGCAGGGTCACCAGTCGGCGCCGGGCGAAGGCCCATCGACCCAGACGGTAGAGGAACGTGGCCACGGGAGAGCGGACTCCTTCGGATTCGGAAGCGGTTCTGTGCTCACGAGCGGTTCACGGGGCTCACCGGGCTCACGAGCCGTTCACGGGCGTGCGGGCGGGGCGTACGTCCGAATGGAGGCGGTCCGCCCGCAGCGTGACCAATCCTTGATCACCGACCCCCGCTCCGTCGTCGTCCCTGTGCAGGCCGTTTTCGTACTGCGGACGCAGTACGCGGACCACCCGAACAGTCGAGCGAACGTACGGCGCCTGGAGTATCCCGTTACCGCCCGATTCCTCCCCGGCTGGAGCGGGAGCCCGTCGACGGGAGCCGGGGGCGGTCACCCGGGCGGGCTGCGACGACGGGCCGCGCCCGCACCGGCGAAGTAGCGTGATGTGCCTGACCCGACCGTTTCCGTACGGTCACGGTTCGTAACGATCCGACCCGATCGGTGCTGGTTCCCAGCCCGCCGCCGGAGGTGCCCCATGGGCGTTCCCGCCGCCCGCATCGTGTTCGACGAGAACGACCGCGCGGCCGTCGCCGACGCGGTGACCGAGATGCTCACCACCGGTGCCCTCACCCTCGGGCCCTGGACCGAGCGCTTCGAGCAGGCCTTCGCCGCCGAGCACGGCGCCTCGCACGCCGTCGCGGTGAGCAGCGGCACGGCCGCGCTGGAGGTGATCCTGCGCACCGTCGACGTCCGGGGCCGCGACGTGGTCGTCCCCGCCGTCACCTTCTACGCGACGGCCGGCGCGGTGGTCCACGCGGGCGGCCGCCCCGTGTTCGCCGACGTCGACCCGGCCACCCTGGCGCTCTCCCCCGAGACCCTGGCGGCGGCCATCACCCCGGAGACCGCGGCCGTCGTCCTCGTCCACATCGGCGGACTGGTCACCCCGCGGGTGGACGCCCTGCGCGCACTCTGCGACCGGCACGGCATCGCGCTGGTCGAGGACGCCGCGCACGCCCACGGCAGCGACTACGCCGGGCGCGCCGCCGGAACCTTCGGCCTGGCCGGGGCCTTCTCCTTCTACCCGACCAAGGTCACCACCAGCGGCGAGGGCGGCATGATCCTCACCGAGTCGCCGAAGCTGCGCGACGAGGCCAGGATCTACCGCGACCAGGGCAAGGGCTCCTTCAGCACCAACCACCACGTCAAGCTCGGCTACTCCTGGCGGATGAGCGAGCTGCACGCCGCCGTCGGCACGGTGCACCTGCGCCGGCTCAAGGAGTTCATCGAGACCCGCCGGGCCGTCGCCCGCCGCTACGACGCGGCGCTGGCCGGCCTCGACGGGCTGGAGCCGGTGCTCGAGCCGGCCGGCTGCCGCGGCAACTACTACAAGTACGTGGCGCTGCTGCCGCCCGGCGTGGAGCGCGCCGCGTTCAAGCGGGCCGTCGCCGACGAGTACGGCGTGCGGCTGTCCGGCGAGGTGTACGACCTGCCGCTGCACCTGCAGCCCGTCTTCGCCCCGTACCGCGACGGACCGCTTCCGGTGGCCGAGGACGTCTGCGCCCGGCAGATCT
Organism: Streptomyces sp. FH025; assembly: GCF_017427025.1. Lineage (GTDB taxonomy): Bacteria > Actinomycetota > Actinomycetes > Streptomycetales > Streptomycetaceae > Kitasatospora. Next base: position 2,450 of record NZ_JAFLNG010000249.1, on the reverse strand, counting down.
GCCTGCCGGTGCACTCCGACATGACCGAGGACGAGACCGAGCAGGTGATCGAAGCCGTCTCGGCGGTGCACCGGCGGCTGGCCGGGTAGCCGGAGCGAAGGGAGCAAGACCGTGCGGATAGCCGTCACCGGGGGCTGCGGGTTCATCGGCTCACACGTCGTGGACCACCTGATCGCGGCCGGCCACGAGGTCCTCGCGGTGGACACCACCGACAAGTACCTCAACCCCGACGCCGAGCACGCCCGGATCGACGTCCTGGACCTGCCGGCCCTGACCTCCGCGCTGTCCGGCAGCGAGGTGGTCTACCACCTGGCCGCGATGGCCGACGTCGAGCAGGTCAGTGCCGACCCCGTCGGGGCCGTGCGGACCAACATCGACGGCACCGAGGCCGTGCTGGAGGCCGCCCGGCGCAGCGGTCTGAGCCGCACCGTCCTGGCGAGCACCGTGTGGGTCTACGGCGCCGCCCTCGCCGAAGGCCAACTCGACGGCGAGGAACAGGAGTTGGACGAGCACGTGCCGATCGAGCTGGAGCACAGCGGGCACCTGTACGTGGCCACCAAACTGGCCTCCGAGATGCTGGTGCACAGCTACCGCGAGCTGTACGGCAGCCACTTCACCATCCTGCGCTTCGGCATCCCGTACGGCCCGAGGATGCGCGACGAACTGGTCGTCGCCCGGTTCGTCCAGGCCGCGCTCGCCGGACGGCCGATCACCATCGCCGGGGACGGCCGGCAGAGCCGCAACTTCGTCTACGTCGAGGACCTCGCCGACGCCCACGTCCGGGCCCTCTCCCCCGCCGCCGAGGACCAGACCTTCGCCCTGGAGGGCTCGACGGCCGTGTCCGTGCGCGACATCGCCGACACCGTCGACGGGCTGTTCGGGCCGGTCACCATCGAGCACATCCCGGGCCGCAAGGCCGACTACGCCGGCCGGCGGATCTCCTCCGCGCAGGCCAAGCGGCTGCTCGGATGGTCGCCGCGGACCAACTTCGCGGACGGCGTGCGGCGGTACGCCGACTGGTACCGGGCCACCGTCGGTTCGTCCGGCTCATGAGGTCCGGCATGGGATCCGGCATGGGATCCGGCATGAGGTCCGGCATGAGGTCCGGCACGTCATGAGACCCGCGCCGCACGCCCTGCTGGTCTCCGGTTCGCTCGGCCAGGGCCACGACGTGATGGCCCGGGCCTGTGCGGACACCCTGCGGGAGCGCGGCTGGACCACCCGAACCGTGGACGCGATGGCCCTCCTCGGCCGGCGCTCGGGCGCCGCCGGGGAGGCCGTATTCCGCCGACTGCTCGACCTGCCCGGGGCGTACGACGCCTTCCACTTCTCGGCGCTGCGCCCGGGGGCCCGGATCGCCCTGCTCGCCGACGCGGCGGCCCGCGCCCGGCTGGTCCCGGCGCTGCGGGAGCTGGTCGCGGTGCAGCGGCCGCAGCTGGTGGTCTCGGTGTTCGCCACTGCCACCTCGGCGGTCAACCGGCTGCCGGACCGGGGCTTCCGGCACTTCGTGTTCTGCACGGACGTGACGCCGCACCGGCTCTGGGTGCAGGAGGGGACCGACCTGTTCCTCGTCACCTCGGAGGTCGCCGCCTGCGCCGTGCGCCGCTACCGGCCGGACGCCGACATCACGGTGCTGCCCGCCCCGCTCCGCCGGCCGTTCTACCGGCCGCCGGAGCGGGCGGCGGCACGGGCCGAACTGGGCGTGCCGACGGACTCCGGGTGCGTGCTGCTGATGTCCGGCTCCTGGGGGCTCGGGCCGATCGCCCGCACCGCCGTCTCGCTCGCGGCCGCCGGGCCGCACGTGCTGGCGGTGGCGGGGAACAACCGGGAGCTGGAGCGCAGGCTGCGGAACGCCGCGCGCCGGGAGCCGCGGCTGCACCCCTTCGGCTACACCGACCGGATCCCGGCCCTGATGGCCGCCGCCGACCTGGTGGTGACCAGCTCCGGCGACACCTGTAGCGAGGCCCGGGCGCTCGGGCGGCGGCTGCTGCTGCTCGACGTCGTCCAGGGCCACGGGCGGGACAACCTCCAGCACGAGCTGGAGCTCGGCCACGCCGACGTCGCCACCGCCCACCCGGGCGAGGTGGTCCGCAACGCCCTCGCCGCCCTCCGCCGGCCGTCGCCGCCGCCCTCGCTCGGGGCCACCCCGGAGGCCTGGCAGAGAGGCTTCGGGTCGGCGCTGGAGCGGATGGGGCTGGGGTAGGGCCGGTCGGGATCTACGGCCTGCCGGGATCTACGGCCGGCCGGGCCGGGCGTCCGTCGGGCCCTGGTCCTGCGGTGCGGCGTCGGTGGCGTGGTCCGGGCCGTTCTGGACGCTCACCGTCGCACTGTCCGACGGGCCCGCGCCGTTGTCGGGCGCCGCCGCTCCGGTCAGCGCGGCGGCGGCGATCGTGCCGGCCGCGATCGCGTGCGCCAGTCCACCGCTCCAATCGGGCATCGCTTCCTCCCCT
>NZ_JAFLNG010000248.1 GCF_017427025.1 Streptomyces sp. FH025 | reverse complement strand
CCGCCCAGCTCGGCATCGCCCCGCCGGCCCCGGCCGGCACCCCGCAGCAGGCGGTGGACGCGATGGCCGGCGCCGTGCACCAGTCCTTCGTCAGCGGCATGTCGCTCGCCTTCGCGGTGGCCGCCGTGGTGGCCTTCGCCGCCGCCGTGCTCGGCCTGCTCACCCGCCGCGGCACCACCGACGCGGGCCCGGCCGTGCACATCTGACCGCCCGTACGCCACGGCCCCGGACTCCTCGGAGTCCGGGGCCGTCGTGGTGTCCGGGCGGTGCTCAGGCCCGGGTGAGGGCCACCAGCGGGACGGTACGGGCGTCGGTGCGGAAGCCGGCGAACTGGGGCTGGGCGGCGATCTGGCGGGCCCAGAGCGCGTCGTGCTCGGCCGGGTCGACCGGGAACGCCAGGGCCGGGTAGCGGTCGGCGCCGACCTCGACGGTGACCTCGGGCCGGGCGACCAGGTTGCGGTACCAGACCGGGTCCGTGGGGCTGCCGCCGTTGGAGGCGAACACCACCAGCCGCCCGCCGTCCGGCAGGTAGACCAGCGGCGTGGTGCGCGGCTCGCCGCTGCGGGCGCCGAAGACGGTGAGCAGCAGGAGCGGCGAGTCGGCGAGCTCGCCGCCCACCACGCCCCGGCGGGCGCGGAAGTCGGTGATCACCCCCCGGTTGAACTCGCCCGCGCCGTCGGAGGGTTCGGGGTGGACCGGGCTCATGCCGCACCGTCCTCGGCGAGCGCGGAGAGCCGGGCGGCCGGCGCGTCGGCGAGCCGCATGGTGCCGAAGCCGATCCGGCGGACCGTCAGGTCACCGCCCAGGCCGAAGGCCTCCCGGATGGCGAGAGCGTTCTCGTTCGTCATGAGGGCGAGGCTAGGATCTGACATCCATGTGACATTCAAGTCGAGCCCGGCCGATGTGAGGGGCATCACATGAAGATCGGGGAGCTGTCGCGGCTGACCGGGGTGAACCCGCGGCTGCTGCGCTACTACGAGGAGCAGGGGCTGCTGGCCAGCGAGCGCCCGGGCGGCGGCCACCGGCGGTACGCGCCGGACGCCCCGGAGACGGTCCGCCGGATCCGGCACCTGCTGGCGGCGGGCCTGCCGACCGCGGTGATCCGGGAGGTGCTGCCCTGCGTGGAGGGCGTGGGCGCGGACGACGTCCCGACGCTGGCCCCCTGCACCCGGCCGTACCTGCGCGGCCAGCTGGACGGCGTGAACGAGCGGATCACCGAGCTGCAGCGCAGCCGCGACTCGCTCAGTGCCCTGCTGGAGCACAGCGAGAACGTCGCCTGAGAGCGGAACGCCGAAGGGCCGGCCCCCCCGGACGGGGAGCCGGCCCTTCAGGCGTCAGCGGGTGATCAGGCGTCGCCGCCGGCGGCACCCGGGTCGGCCGCGGCCACGTCCAGCAGCTGGTAGCGGTCGATCGCGTCCTTCAGCGCCGAGCGGTCGATCTTGCCCTGCTTGGCGAGCTCGGTGAGCACCGCCAGGACGACCGACTGCGCGTCGATGTGGAAGAAGCGACGAGCCGCGCCACGGGTGTCGGCGAAGCCGAAGCCGTCGGCGCCCAGCGACTGCCACTGGCCCGGCACCCAGCGGGCGATCTGGTCCGGCACCGCGCGCATCCAGTCGGACACGGCGACGAACGGGCCCTCGGCGCCCTGGAGCTTCTGGGTGACGTACGGCACGCGCTGCTGCTCCTCGGGGTGCAGCAGGTTGAACTCCTCGGCCTCCACCGCGTCGCGGCGCAGCTCGTTCCAGGAGGTCGCGGACCAGACGTCGGCCTTGACGTTCCACTCCTCGGCGAGGATGCGCTGGGCCTCCAGGGCCCACGGCACGGCCACGCCGGAGGCGAGGATCTGGGCCGGGATCTGGCCGGCGGTGCCCGGCGCGTACTTGTGCAGACCCTTGAGGATGCCCTCGACGTCGACGTTCTCGGGCTCGGCCGGCATCTTGATCGGCTCGTTGTAGACGGTGAGGTAGTAGAACACGTCCTCGCCGTGCGGGTGTTCGGCGCTGGAGCCGTACATCCGGCGCAGACCGTCCTGGACGATGTGCGCGATCTCGAAGCCGTACGCCGGGTCGTACGCGACGACGCCCGGGTTGGTCGAGGCCAGCAGGTGCGAGTGGCCGTCGGCGTGCTGGAGGCCCTCACCGGTCAGGGTGGTGCGGCCGGCGGTGGCACCGAGCACGAAGCCGCGGGCCAGCTGGTCGGCCATCTGCCAGAACTGGTCACCGGTGCGCTGGAACCCGAACATCGAGTAGAAGACGTACACCGGGATCAGCGGCTCGCCGTGGGTGGCGTAGGACGACCCGGCGGCGATCAGCGAGGCGGTGCAGCCGGCCTCGGAGATGCCGTCGTGCAGCATCTGGCCGGTCGGCGACTCCTTGTAGGCCAGGAGCAGGTCGCGGTCGACCGACTCGTAGGTCTGGCCCAGCGGGTTGTAGATCTTCGCCGACGGGAACAGCGAGTCCATGCCGAAGGTGCGGTACTCGTCCGGCGCGATCGGCACGAAGCGGTTGCCGATGCCCTTGTCCCGCATGAGGTCCTTGAGCAGCCGGACGAACGCCATGGTGGTGGCGATGGTCTGGTTGCCGGAGCCCTTCTTGACCGCCTTGTACGCGTCGTCGCCGGGCAGCTCCAGCTTGCGCGGGCGCACCTTGCGGGTCGGCACGTAGCCGCCCAGCTCGCTGCGGCGGTCGTGCATGTACTGGATCTCTTCCGAGTCGCGGCCCGGGTGGTAGTAGGGCGGGTAGCCCTCGTCGAGCTGCTTGTCGGTGATCGGCAGGTGCAGCCGGTCGCGGAAGCGCTTCAGGTCCTCGACCGTCAGCTTCTTCATCTGGTGGGTGGCGTTGCGGCCCTCGAAGTTGGGGCCCAGCGTCCAGCCCTTGACCGTCTGGGCGAGGATGACCGTCGGCTGGCCCTTGTGCTCGCGGGCCGCCTTGAACGCCGCGTAGATCTTCTTGTGGTCGTGGCCGCCGCGACCCAGGTGCTGGATCTGCTGGTCGGTCATGTTCTCGACCATGGCGCGCAGGCGCAGGTCGCCGCCGAAGAAGTGCTCGCGGATGTAGTCGCCGGACTCGGTGGCGTAGGTCTGGAACTGGCCGTCCGGGGTGGTGTTCATCTTGTTCACCAGGACGCCGTCGCGGTCCTGCGCGAGCAGCGGGTCCCAGCTGCGGTCCCAGATGAGCTTGATCACGTTCCAGCCGGCGCCCCGGAACTGGGACTCCAGCTCCTGGATGATCTTGCCGTTGCCGCGGACCGGGCCGTCCAGGCGCTGCAGGTTGCAGTTGACCACGAAGGTCAGGTTGTCCAGGCCCTCACGGGCGGCCAGGGACAGCTGGCCGAGCGACTCGGGCTCGTCCATCTCGCCGTCGCCCAGGAAGGCGTAGACCTGCGAGTCGGAGGTGTCCTTGATGCCGCGGTGCTCCAGGTAGCGGTTCATCCGGGCCTGGTAGATCGCGCCGAGCGGGCCGAGGCCCATCGAGACGGTCGGGAACTCCCAGAAGTCCGGCATCAGCCGCGGGTGCGGGTAGCTGGAGAGGCCGTACGGGGCCTTCGACTTCTCCTGGCGGAACGCGTCGAGCTGCTGCTCGCTGAGTCGGTCCAGCAGGAAGGCGCGGGCGTAGATGCCGGGGGAGGCGTGGCCCTGGAAGAAGACCTGGTCGCCGGACTCGCCCTCGGCGTCCTTGCCGCGGAAGAAGTAGTTGAAGCCGACGTCGTACAGCGACGCGGAGGAGGCGAAGGTGGCGATGTGGCCACCGACGCCGATGCCCGGGCGCTGCGCCCGGGAGACCATGACGGCCGCGTTCCAGCGGGTCGCGTTGAGGATCTTGCGCTCGATCTCCTCGTTGCCGGGGAAGAACGGCTCGTCCTTGGTCGCGATGGTGTTGACGTAGTCCGTGCTGCGCATCTCGGGCACGGCGACACGCTTCTCGCGGGCGCGCTCGATCAGCCGCAGCATCAGGTAGCGGGCACGCTCACGCCCCCGCTCGTCGATGGCCGCATCGAGCGACTCCAGCCATTCCGCGGTCTCCTCGGGATCGAAGTCCGGGACCTGACTCGGAAGGCCGCCAATGATGATCGGGTTGCGATCGGATCCGGAAGCCACGCTGTTCCTTCACTGTCGGTCGAAACTGAGGTGTGTCGCGCCGCCTCCATCGTGCTACCGCGCTCGGAGATCCGTCATCTCTACCGATCGGTAACCGTTCCGCCTGGTGGGCGGGCCGGTCTGGCGGCGTGCGTTTCGGGCGTCTTCGCCCGCTCCGCACACCCCCGGGTGTTACGAAAAGAGGTGGTCCGACCTGGTGTCCCGTCCGCCCGATGGCGGGCGGCCGGGGTGAGGGCCAACAGGAGACTCTACGCCCGCGCACGCGCGGACCCGAATGCCGTTCGCATCTCGGGCATGCGTACGCCCTGTGGGCCGGGACCACCCGAAGCATCCTTGGCCCACGCAGAGAAGGGCAAATCGGTGTGATTCCCGACACGTCGACCGGCGTGTTCCGGTGCGACACGTCAACCTTTGGAGGGGATCGGGGGTCGGGTACTTGCGCGAACCGCCGCGCCCGTGTGGACTACGGCCACAGCCTCGGCATGGACGCCGGGCCGAATACTGGAGGTTATTCCCGTGAGCGCGACCGCGGACCCCGCGGACAAGTCCAACCCGGCGACCCGTCTCGGCTTCGAAGAGGGCCAGATCGTTCAGGAGCTCGGGTACGACGAAGACACTGACCAGGACCTCCGCGAGGGCATCGAGGAGATCACCGGGACGGATCTCGTCGACGAGGACTACGACGACGTCGCCGACGCCGTCCTGCTGTGGCACCGCGACGACGACGGGGACCTCACCGACTCCCTCGTCGACGCCCTGGAATACCTGGCCGAGGGCGGTCTCATCTGGCTGCTGACGCCCAAGACCGGTCGGGACGGCCACATCGAGGCCTCCGACATCGCGGACGCGGCCAAGACCGCCGGCCTCTCGCAGACCAGCTCGATCGCGGTGGCCAAGGACTGGGCGGCCACCCGCCTGGCCACCAAGTCCACGGCCAAGGGCGGCGGCAAGCGCTGAACGGGCCGTAGGGCCTGCACCGGGCCCCGTCGGAGGATCTCCTCCGACGGGGCCCGCTGCTTTGCGCGGGGCCGTCCGGCGCCCGCCCGCGGGTCCGTCCGCCGCGCGCCCGGGGATCCGTCCGCCGCGCGCCCGGTCCCCGTTCGGCGGTTGTTCGGTGGTTGTTCGCCGCGCACCCGGTACCCGTTCGGCGGCTGTTCGGCGATTGTTCGCCGAGGGCGAAAGGGATGGGCCACCCGGCTGACCGGCTCATCCGTCCGGCCGAACGTCCGTAAACGGATGCGAGGATGTGGCCTGCCGTGCCCGCCGCGCGGCCCGCCCGCGTCAGAAAGGTCCCGCCCATGGCCATCGAGGTCGGCACCCCGGCTCCGGACTTCGAGCTCAACGACCAGCACGGGGAGACCGTCCGGCTCTCCGACTTCCGCGGCGAGCGGCACGTCGTCCTGGTCTTCTACCCGTTCTCGTTCACCGGTGTGTGCACCGGTGAGCTGGGCGCGATCCAGCGGGAGCTGGCCGGGCTGCAGAACGACGGCGTCCAGGTGCTCGGCGTCTCCTGCGACTCGCAGTTCAGCCAGCGCGTCTTCGCCGACCGGGAGGGCCTGGAGTTCCCGCTGCTCGCCGACTTCTGGCCGCACGGCGAGGTGGCCCGCGCCTACGGCGTGCTGGACGAGGAGAGGGGCTGCCCGCTGCGCGGAACCTTCGTGATCGACCGGGCCGGCACGGTGCGCTGGAGCGTCGTCAACGGCCTCCCGGACGCCCGGGACGAGCAGGAGTACCTGAAGGTCCTGGCGGCTCTCTGACACCCCGCCCCCGCCCGTTCGGCGGTGCGCGAGGGAACCGGGCACTACGCTCGGGCCGTTGGCGGAGTGGGGCGTACGTCCGATTTCGGCGGTCGCGCCCCGAACCGCACCACCGCGGGGGCACCGGGCGTGCCTCCCGAATCTTGGAGGACAAGTGGGAGTCAGCCTCAGCAAGGGCGGCAACGTCTCGCTCACCAAGGAGGCCCCCGGGCTCCAGGCCGTCATCGTCGGTCTGGGCTGGGACGTCCGCACCACCACCGGGACGGACTTCGACCTGGACGCCAGCGCCCTGCTCTGCAACGACCAGGGCAAGGTCGCCTCGGACGGCAACTTCGTGTTCTTCAACAACCTGAAGAGCCCGGACGGCTCCGTCGAGCACACCGGTGACAACCGCACGGGTGAGGGCGAGGGCGACGACGAGGCGATCAAGGTCAACCTGGAGGGCGTCCCCGGCGACGTCCAGAAGATCGTCTTCCCGGTGTCGATCTACGACGCCGAGAGCCGCGGCCAGAACTTCGGCCAGGTCCGCAACGCGTTCATCCGCGTGGTGAACCAGGCCGACAACTCGGAGCTGGCCCGCTACGACCTGTCCGAGGACGCCTCCACCGAGACCGCGATGGTCTTCGGCGAGCTGTACCGCAACGGCGGCGAGTGGAAGTTCCGCGCCATCGGCCAGGGTTACGCCTCCGGCCTGCGCGGCATCGCCCAGGACTTCGGCGTCAACGTCTGAGCCTCCGAAGTCTCCACGGGCCTTCCGGCGGGCGCCGGAGCCCGCACCGGCGCACGCCGGTCCCCCGGGGCGGCCCCGGACCTCCGTGGTCCGGGGCCGCCCCGGCTTCGTCCGGGTCCGTCCCGCTGCGAGGATGTGAGTTCAGGAAGTTCAGCCGGCCAAAGCGGGCCGGCCGGGGCCGCGGGGGACTACACCTTGAAGGCGCCCCGGGAGAAGCAAGGGAGGAAGAGCACCATGGTGGTCACGCTCGCCAAGGGCGGGAACGTCTCGCTCACCAAGGCCGCGCCGAACCTGACACAGGTCCGGATCGGCCTCGGCTGGTCCGCCCGTTCGACCACGGGCGCCCCGTTCGACCTCGATGCGAGTGCCCTGATCTGCGGTGGCGGGCGAGTGCTCGGTGACGAGTACTTCGTCTTCTACAACAACCTGAAGAGCCCCGAGGGCTCGGTGGAGCACCAGGGCGACAACCTCACCGGGGGCGACGAGGCGGGTGACGACGAGCTGATCCAGGTCAACCTGGAGCTGGTCCCGGCCCAGGCGGACAAGGTGGTCTTCGCGGTCTCGATCTACGACGCGGAGCCCCGGCTCCAGAACTTCGGCCAGGTCCGCAACGCCTACATCCGGGTCGTCAACTCCGTCGACGGCCAGGAGATCGCGCGGTACGACCTGTCCGAGGACGCGTCCAACGAGACCGCGATGATCTTCGGCGAGCTGTACCGGTACGCGGGCGAGTGGAAGTTCCGCGCGGTGGGCCAGGGTTACGCCTCCGGCCTGCGTGGCATCGCCCTCGACTTCGGCGTCAACGTACAGTAAGGGCGTAAATCGGACTTATCGCACCCGATCAACGATCATGAGAACAGAGGGCAGTGCGGGGGTGACCTGACCGGGCCGGGCCCGGTCGGGTACCTCGGGACGAGGCCGACCCCGGCACGGCCAGAACCCGAAAGGTAGCCAACTCCCGTGTTCCTCCGCACATTCGGCTGGTCGTTCGCGATCACCGCCATCGGCCTGGTCGCGGCCGGACTGCTCTGGGGAGCCCAAGGCTTCGGCATCGTGCTGATCCTGTCCATCCTGGAGATCTCCCTGTCGTTCGACAACGCGGTGGTCAACGCCACCGTGTTGAAGCGGATGAACCCGTACTGGCAGAAGCTCTTCCTGACGGTCGGTGTGCTGATCGCCGTCTTCGGGATGCGGCTGGTCTTCCCGCTCCTGGTCGTGGGCCTGACCGCGAAGCTCAACCCGGCGACGGTCATCGACCTCGCGCTGCACTCCGACAAGACCCACGACGGCCTCACCTACGGCCAGTACCTGGAGGCGGCCAACCCGGCCATCGCGGCCTTCGGCGGCGTCTTCCTGCTGATGATCTTCCTCGACTTCGTGTTCGACGAGAAGGAGCACAACTGGCTGGGCTGGCTGGAGCGCCCGCTGGAGAAGGTGGGCAAGCTGGACGCCCTCTCCAGCGTCGTCGCGCTGGTCGCGCTGGTGGTGGCCTCCCGCTTCTTCGCCGCCGAGCACGCGGAGACCGTCCTGCTCGCGGGCGTCCTCGGCCTGATCACCTACCTCGCCGTCGGCGGCCTCTCCTCGATCTTCGAGTCGGGTCTGGAGGAGGAGGCCGAGCGTGAGGAGGAGGCGGAGAAGTCCGGCAAGTCGATCGTCCAGGTCGCCGGCAAGGCCGCGTTCTTCCTCTTCCTCTACCTGGAGGTCCTGGACGCCTCGTTCTCCTTCGACGGCGTGGTCGGCGCGTTCGCCATCTCCAACGACATCTTCCAGATCACCCTGGGCCTCGGCATCGGCGCGATGTACATCCGCTCGCTGACCGTCTTCCTGGTCCGCAAGGGCACCCTGGACGACTACGTCTACCTGGAGCACGGCGCGCACTACGCGATCGGGGCGCTGGCGGTGATCCTGCTGGTCGGGATCAAGTACCACATCCCGGAGATCGTCACCGGCCTGATCGGCGTCGCCTTCATCGGGCTGGCGCTCGGCTCGTCCGTCCTGCGCAACCGGCGGGAGGCCGGGGAGGAGGAACGGGAGCTGGTCGGCAGCAAGTAGCCGGGCGGGTACGCGAAACGGCCGCCCCCGGGGTTCCGGGGGCGGCCGTCTTCCGTGTCCGGACTTCCGTGCCCGGACCGGGGTCAGCCGAGCTGCTGCTCGATCGCGCGCAGCTTGCGCTCCAGCGAGTCCAGCTTCGGCATCGACAGGGTGTCGTCGTCGGCCGTCAGGTCGATGGCCGAACCGCGGCGGGACGAGGCCGAGCCGGTGGCCGAGGAGGAGAGGGACGAACCGACGGCGGCACGCGGGCGGCGGGCGGAGTCCAGGGCCGTCGACTCCAGCGGGAACAAGTCGGAGGAGAAGCGGTCCGAGGCGGTGGAGGAGGTGTTGTCGCTCTCGGCGGCTAGGGCAGGCTCCGTAGCGGTCGGGCCGTCTCCGGCAGCCGTGAGCGCGGGCACCTGGCGGCCGCCACGGGCCCGGGCGAGCATCCCGTTCTGGCGGGAGATGGCCTTCAGCTCGGCCCGCTCGCGGCGGTCGGCGCTGCGGGCGCGCACCTTGGCGTCCAGCTTCGCCTGGCGCTCCTCGCGCACCTCCTCGACCGCCTCGTCCAGGCTGCGGACGTTCTCCAGCAGCATCAGCGACCAGGCCGCGTAGGTCTCGCGCGGGGCGCGCAGCCAGCGGACGATGCGGATCTGCGGCAGCGGGCGCGGGACGAGGCCCTGCTCGCGCAGGGCGGCCTTGCGGGTCTGCTTCAGCGCGCGGTCGAACAGGATCGCCGCCGAGATCGACATGCCGGAGAAGAACTGCGGGGCGCCGGCGTGACCCAGACCGCGCGGGGCGTGCACCCAGTTGAACCAGGCCGAGGCGATCGCGAACACCCAGACCAGCAGGCGGGATCCGAGCGCGGCGTCACCGTGGCTGGCCTCGCGGACGGCGAGCACCGAGCAGAACATCGCGGCGCCGTCCAGGCCGAACGGGACGAGGTACTCCCAGCCGCCGGACAGGCCCAGGTTCTCGATGCCGAAGCCCACCAGGCCGTGGAAGGACAGAGCGGCCGCGACGCCGGCGCAGCAGAACAGCAGCGTGTACGAGGAGATGCCGTAGATCATCTCCTTGCGGCGGCGGCGCTCCTCGCTGCGCTCCCAGGAGTCGCCGGACTCGTCCTTCTTCGAGCTCTTGAAGCGCAGCGTCGCCAGCAGGACGGCGACGAACAGCAGGGCTGCGCCGCCGATGACGGTCCAGACCAGCTGTATGGAGGTCAGGTTCATTGCGGGTCGGGCCTCGGGTTTCCGCAGGGGACGGTTTCACGGTGCGACACAGGCGGTCAGGTCCCTGCGTGCGGGCACCGCCTGACGGGTCGTTCGTCGCCGCACGGCGTGCCAGCAGCGCCCGCGCAGGGGCGGGCGGGACACCTGTGCGGCTAGACGATATCGCGTCCGAAGGGGCGGCATGTTACGGGAGGGCGGCTTCTCGGGGCCA
>NZ_JAFLNG010000247.1 GCF_017427025.1 Streptomyces sp. FH025 | reverse complement strand
GCCACGGCGTCACCCCCGAACGCCTGCGCATCATCGCCCCCTTCCGCGTCCTCGTCGCCGAAGCCCGCACCACCTGCCGCGAGCACGACCCCGACCGCTGGACCACCGAAGCCCTCGACGAGCGCTGCGCCACCGTCCACAAGGCCCAGGGCAAGGAGGCCGACGTCGTGATCCTCCTCCTCGGCGGCAACCGCCCCGGCGCCCGCGCCTGGGCCGCCCAGACCCCGCACCTCCTCAACGTCGCCGCCAGCCGCGCCAAACGCCGCCTCTACGTCATCGGCGACCGCGCCCTGTGGGCCCCGCTGGCCCACTTCGACGTCCTGGCCGCCGAACTCCCGCCCTACGACCACGTCGCCGACCGCGACACCTGGCCCCTCGACGGCCCCGTACCGGCGGAGGCCCCCGCGTAGCCCGCCCGGCGCCGCCGCCCGACTCCACAGCGGTCCTCCCCGACGCCGACTCCAGGACTGCGGTGCTCCGTCGGCCCCGGGCCGTACGGCGGTGTGACAGAACCGCGACGGGCTCGTGCTTCCAGCCCTGGCGAGACCGTCCGTACCGTGGTTTCCCATCAATTCCGTTACGTGTCACGCGAATTCACGCCGATCGGAAGTGGGGCCCATGGCTGGCAGTCAGAGCGTCGAGGAGTTGGAGCGGCAGATCGAGAGATGGGACGACAGGGTCGTCACCGGGCTCTGCATCGTCGCCTGCGCGGCATCGGCCGTGGCGGGGGTGTTCGGGGTCCCGGTGGCCTGGCAGATGCCGTTCCTGTTCCTCGCGATCTACGTGATCATGCGGGCACTGGTGCCGATGCGGAAGTCGAAGGACGAGCTCGCCCGGTTGCACGAGGAGCTCAAGTCCCTGCGCGAGAGCGTCGACCGGTCGGCGCCGATCCGGATCGAGCACTACCCCAGCGCCGCCGCCTTCTACGGGGCGGCGACCGCCTACCTGCTCCAGCGCGGGGTGCGCAACCTCGACACCTGGTACGTGCGGACCGGCACCCCGGACGAGTTCAGCCAGTCGACCCAGGAGTTCGCCGACTACTTCCGGCAGGTGCTGGACTGGGCCCGGACCGGGGGATCGGTGCGGCGGCTGTTCTGCTCGGGCTCGTCCACCGAGTTCGCGGACTGGATCACGCGGCACCGGGACGAGACCCGGGACCTGACCCGCTACGAGATCAGGGACGTGCGCTGGTCCATCCGCGCGGACCTGATGAGCATGGCCATCATGGACGACCGCGCGGTCTTCCTCGCCTTCACCGTCGGGCCCCGGGTGTCCGGCATGCGGCTCGAAGGCCCGGAGGCGGCGAAGTACTTCAAGGAGTACTTCGACCGCCACTGGGAGAACGCCGACGCCGTGCGCTGAGGTCACCCGTCGACGCCGTGCGCTGAGGTCACCCGCCGGTGGCGAAGCCCGGGAACAGCGTCATCCCGCCGTCGACGTAGAGCGTGGTGCCGACCACGTAGTCGAACAGGTCGGAGGCCAGTGCGGCGACGGCGGTGGCGATGTCCTCCGGGTCGCCGACCCGGCGGTACGGGATGAGGCGCAGCAGGTCGGCCTCCGCGTCCGGGGTCTCCCAGGCGCTGCGGTTGATGGGGGTGCGGATCGCGCCGGGGGCGACCGCGTTGACCCTGATCTTCTCCGGGGCGAGTTCCTGGGCCAGGGTCTCCATCATCATCTGCACGCCGCCCTTGGAGGCCGCGTAGTTCACGTGCCCGGCCCAGGGGATCATCTGGTGGACCGAGCTCATGCAGATGATCTTCCCCGCGGACCTGGAGACCTCCGGGACGACTCCTCGGCGCAGGAACTCCTTCACCGCCTCGCGGGCGCACAGGAACTGCCCGGTGAGGTTGACGTCGAGGACCTTCTGCCACTGTGCCAGCGTCATGTCACCGACGGCGGCGTCCCGTTGCAGGCCTGCGTTGGCCACCAGGACGTCGATCGTGCCGAATTCGTCGACCATGCGGGAGATCATCCCGGCCACCTCGTCCTCCTTGGACACGTCGGCCTCGTGCGCGTAGGCCCGCACCCCGAGGCCCTCGATCGCCCGCACCACCTCGTCGGCGGATTCGCGACCGGCCACGTAGTTGACCACGACGTCGGCGCCGACCTTCCCCAGGCCGATCGCGGTGGCCCGGCCGATGCCCGAGTTGGCGCCGGTCACCAGGGCCTTCTGGCCCCTGAGGAACGGGTAGGAGGTGGTCTGGCGGCTCTCGCTGTTGCTGGTGCCCACGGCGGCTCTCCTTGTCTGGTGCGCTGCACCGAACGGTCTGCTGCGCTGCACCGAACGCAAACACCGTCGGCGGCACACGATGCGGTCCGGCTCGTGCCCTTGGCCCGTCCGGAGGAGCTTTCTCCGGCCTACGGCGCAGTGGCCGCCTCGGCGCGGTGGCGGCTGCCGGCCCGTAGCGCCACGGGCCGACCCACGGGCCGACCCGCAGGTCGGTCGCCTCACGCCGTTGGCCCGGTGGGCGTGCGGCGCTCCGGAGGGCCTTCCATGCTGGGTCAGGACCACCAGCCGTCCGGGCGGCCCGCTGACCGGCCGCAGCGCCGACGACCACATCGCCCACTCACGGCGCCGTCACCGAGGAAACCGAGAAAGCGGAGACCTGATGAGGCTTGTCGTTGATCTCAACCGATGCCAGGGGTACGCGCAGTGCGCGTTCCTCGCCCCGGACGTGTTCACCATGCACGGTGACGAGGCGTTGATGTACGACCCGCAGCCGCACGACAGCCTGCGTGAGCACGTGCTGCGGGCGGCGGAGGCGTGTCCGGTCAAGGCCATCACCGTGGAGGGCCTGGACGTGGCGGGCCTGAACGGCGCGCCGGCCACGGCGGAGGCGGGTGTCTCCGGTGTCGCTTGACGGTTATCTCGAACAGCTGCGGCGCGAAGGGGACATCGTCATCGTCGGCGCCTCCCTGGCGGGCCTGCGGGCCGCCGAGACGCTCCGCGCGGAGGGCTTCACCGGCACCCTGACGATGATCGGTGACGAGCCCCACGAACCGTACGACCGGCCGCCGCTGTCCAAGCAGGTCCTGCTCGGCAGGGTGCCCGCCGACCACACGGCACTGCCCAGGCGCCGGCCCGTGGACGCGCGGTGGCGGCTCGGGACGGCCGCCACCGGGCTGGACATGGCGGCCAAGCGGGTGCACCTGGCCGACGGCGACTCGGTGGACTACGACCGGCTGCTGATCACCACCGGCGTCCGCGCCCGCCCCTGGTTCAACGAGCAGGAGGCCGCCCTGGACGGGGTCTTCGTGCTGCGCACCCGCGACGACGCCGCTCGGCTGCACCACCGGTTGAACGCCCGCCCGCACCGGGTCCTGGTCATCGGCGCCGGTTTCACCGGCTCCGAGATCGCCTCCGCCTGCCGCGAACGCGGGCTGGAGGTCACCGTCGCGGAACGCGGCCCGGCCCCGCTGGTGGGCGCGCTCGGCGGCGTCGTCGGCGCGGTGGCCGCGCGGATGCAGCGCGAGGCCGGCGTCGACCTGCGCTGCGGGATCATGGTGACGGGGCTGGAGGGGGACTCCGCGGGACGGCTGCGGCGCGCCCACCTCTCGGACGGCAGCGCGGTCGACGTGGAGGTGGCGGTCGTCTGCCTGGGCGCGACCCGCAACACCGAGTGGCTCGCCACCTCGGGCCTCGGCGCCGGGCCGCGCGGGATCGCCTGCGACGCCGGCTGCCGGGCCTTCGACGTGCGGGGCATCGTCACCGACGACGTCTTCGTCGCCGGGGACGTCGCCCGCTCCCCGCACCCGCTGTTCGGCTACCAGTTCCTCTCCCTGGAGCACTGGGGCAACGCGGTCGCTCAGGCCGAGACGGCGGCGCACAACATGGTCAGCGCCAGTTCGGACCGGCGGCCGCACCTGTGGATGCCGGCCTTCTGGTCGGCCCAGTTCGGCGTCAACATCAAGTCCGTCGGAGTCCCGCCGATGGGCGAGGAGATCATGGTCACCCAGGGGTCCCTGGCCGAAGGCCGCTTCACCGCGGTCTACGGCTACCAGGGGCGCATGATCGCCGCCGTCACCGTCGACCAGGCGAAATGGCTGGACTTCTACGAGAAGAAGATCGAACAGGTCGCGCCGTTCCCGCCCGAGTTCCCCACCGTCGACCGGCGGCCCGAAGGGATGGAGCCGGTGCCCGCCGGCTTCCCCGACCCCTCGCTGCCCAGCCACGGCCCAACCGTCACCCTCAGCGGCCACTCGCCGAGCGACCGTCGCGTCTCGTTCACGCCCGCCCGCGCCTGACCTGGAAGGACGCACACCATGACGTCGGTCGCACTCCTGCGCCAGATCACCGACTACGCCAACCGCGCCGACCCGTACCCCCTCTACGCCGAGCTCCGCAAGACACCGGTGGTGCGGGACGAGGAGGGCCCCTACCTGGTCAGCACGTACTGGGAGATCCGCAGCCTGCTCCACGATCCGCGGCTCAGCTCCGACCCGCGCAACCTGAGCCCCGACGCCTTCCGCACCCCGGCCACGGAGGAGGACCCCAATCTGCCGCTGTCCTTCATCCGGCTCGATCCGCCCGAGCACGACCGGCTGCGCGGGCTGGCGATGCAGCCGTTCGGGCCGCCGCACACCCCGCGCCGGATCCACGAGATGCGCGGCGAGCTCGGCGAGATCGTCTCCGGCCTGATCGACGCGTTCGACGGCCGGGAGCAGATCGACCTCGTGGACGACTTCTCCTACCCGTTCCCCGTCACGGTGATCTGCCGACTGCTCGGGGTGCCCCGGGAGGACGAGTCACGTTTCCACGGCTGGGCGGACACCCTCGCCGCCAGCATCGACCCCTCCCTCGGCTCGGCGGAGGAACTCGAGGAGCAGATGCGGACCGTCCGGCAGGCCCGGACCGAGCTCGCCGCCTACCTGGCCGCCCTGATCGAGGAACGCGGCCGCTCGCCCCGCGACGACATGCTCTCCGCCATGGCCTCCGGCCACGGGCCCGACGGCCGGATGACGCTGGCGGAGATGGTCACCACCTCGATCCTCCTGCTGATCGCGGGCCACGAGACGACCGTCAACCTCATCACCAACGGCATGCTCACCCTGCTGCGCAACCCCGACGCGCTGCAGCGGCTGCGGGACGACCCCGACCTGGCCGTGCCGATGGTGGAGGAACTGCTGCGCTTCGAGCCGCCGGTGCAGCTGCTGCCCCAGAAGACCACGCTGGCCGACATCGACATCGCCGGGACGACCATCCCCAAGGGCGTCACGCTCTTCCTGGTGCTCGCCTCCGGCAACCGGGACCCCCAGCGCTTCACCGACCCCGACCGCTTCATCCCCGACCGGCCCGACAACCAGCACCTCGGTTTCAGCAGCGGCGTGCACAGCTGCTTCGGCGCCCCCCTGGCCCGGCTGGAGGCCCAGATCGCCCTGACCGAGCTGGCCCGCCGGCTCGACAACCCGCGCCTGGTGGAGGACCCGCCGCCGTACCGCCGGAACGCGGTCCTGCGCGGGCCCCGGCACCTGGGCATCGCCATCGACGGCCTCAAGCGGTAGCCCGTTCACCGCGCCCCGGGCCCGCTGCTGCTCAGCGGCGGGCCCGGGACGCGATGACCCGTCAGTCCCGCTGCCGGTCGAGGGCCTCGTCGAGCGTCCTGGCCGCCATGATCAGCGAGAGGTGGGTGAACGCCTGCGGGAAGTTGCCCAACTGCTCGCCGCGGGGGCCGATCTCCTCGGCGAAGAGGCCGACGTGGTTGGCGTAGGTCAGCATCTTCTCGAAGGCGTAGCGCGCCATCCGCAGGCGGCCGGCCCGGGCCAGCGCGTCCACGTAGAGGAAGGTGCAGAGGCTGAAGGTGCCTTCGGAGCCGCGCAGACCGTCGGGGGAGGCCGCGGGGTCGTAGCGGTAGACCAGGCTGTCGGAGACCAGCGTGCGGTCCATCGCGTCCAGCGTCGACAACCAGCTCTCCGACCGGGGGGTGAGGAAACCGACGCGGGGGATCAGCAGCAGCGAGGCGTCCAGTACGTCGCCACCGTAGTACTGGACCAGGGCCTGCTCCTTCGCGTTCCAGGCGCGCTCCATCACCTGGTCGAGGATGGTGTCGCGGGCGGCGGTCCACCGGGCCGTGTCGGCCGGCCGGCTGTACTCGGCCGCCAGACGCAGGCCGCGGTCGAAGGCCACCCAGGACATCACCCGGCTGTAGGTGAAGTCCTGGCGTCCGCCGCGGGTCTCCCAGATGCCCTCGTCGGGGCGGTCCCAGGAGTCGGCGAGCCAGTCCAGGGTCCGGGCCAGGTTCTTCCACCCGTGGTAACCGCCGCCGCCCTGGGTGGCCGTGCTGCCCTCCGCCAGGGCGTAGAGCGCCTCGCCGTAGATGTCGAGCTGCAACTGGTCGGAGGCGGCGTTCCCGGCCCGCACGGGGTACGAGCCGCGGTAGCCCTCCAGGTGTTCGAGGACCTCCTCGCTCAGCTCCGGGTCCCCGTCGACCCGGTACATGATCTGCAGCGGCTCGCCCTCGATGTCGCCCCCACCCCGCAGGTGGTCGCCCAGGCGGTCGCCGAGCCAGCGGGTGAACCGCGCCGCCTCCTCGTTGAAGCCGAGGTCGAGCAGGGCGCGCACGGACAGCGAGCCGTCGCGGACCCAGGTGTAGCGGTAGTCCCAGTTCCGCTCGCCACCGATCTGCTCGGGCAGCCCCATGGTGGCTGCGGCGACGGGGGCACCGGTGGGGGCGTAGGTGAGCAGTTTGAGGGTGATCGCGGAGCGGTTCACCATGCTCGGCCAGCGGCCCCGGTAGCGGGATCCGCGCACCCAGTGCTGCCAGAAGTCCACGGCCGGCCACAGCTCTTCGATCACGTAGTCCCTGCTCAGCGGGGGCGGTGGTGGCCCGTCCGGCGCGTCGGTGGTGAGGACGGCGCCCGCCACCTCGCCCGCGTTCAGGGTGACGACCCCCCGCACGTCCTGGCCGGCCTCGGTGTCCCGTCGCAGCGGCACGGTGCTCTGGAGGTACGCGGTGATCCCCGGCGCACGGAAGACGGCGGTGCCGCCCTGGTCGTCCCGGCCGTCCCGGCTGTGCTGGCCGTCCCGGCTGTCCTGGAGGACGAGATCGTGCTCGGCCCGGCCGTAGTCGAACCGTGGCCGGCACTCCAGGACGAAGCGCACCGTGCCGCGCACCGCCCGTACGCCGCGGATCAGGACGTGCCGGTCGGTGGGCGTGCCCGTGCGGTCCGGCGGCATGAAGTCGAAGACCTCCCCGACTCCGTCGGGTGACATGAACCGGGTCACCAGCACGGCGGTGTCCGGGTAGTAGAGCTGCTTGCAGGCGGTGCCGTGGTCTTCGGGCGCGAAGCGGAAGTAGCCGCCGCGATCGTGGTCCAGCAGTGCGGCGAAGACGCTCGGCGAGTCGAACCGGGGGACCGCGAACCAGTCGACGACCCCCTGGGAGGAGACCAGCGCGGCGCTCTGCAGGTCGCCGACAAGGCCGTGATCGGCGATGGCCGGGTACCGGTCCATGATCATCCCGTCCTCTCGGAGCCCCCCTTCCACTGTCGGCCCTGTCCGAGAGGTTCGCCCGGTGGTGCTCAAGCTGCCCGGGGGCGGAGCTGGCGCAGCAGGATGTGGCCGCTGACGGCCAGGATCCAGGCCGGAAACAGCAACTCGGACCAGGGGACGCTGCGGGCGACGAACATCAGGAAGATCGCACAGAGGAAGCCCAGTCGGCAGAGCCACCGGGGGAGGATGCCGAGCCGCTGCGCGATCGTCGTGGTGGAGAGGGTGAAGACGGCTGCCATCCGGGTGACATAGCTGGCCAGCACGGTGAGGACCAGATGCTGTCCGAAGCGCCAGAACTGGGGCTCGGTGGTGGGCGGAGCCGAGTCGGCCGCCGCCACCAGGCCGCTGGCCGCCTCGGCGAGCACGAAGAGCATCGCGACGAACAGCAGCCCGCTGCCCAGGAAGAGCATGGCGAAGAACTTGTCCTCCGCCGCCCCGACACGGTCCCGGATGGCGCCCATGAACCACAGGAAGAAGATTCCGGCGAACGGCACCAACTCCAGCGCCACGTTCAGGGTGTCCCGGTGGGACGGGTTCGCGAGCCAGCCGGTGTCCGTGACCACGTCGGCGGGCAGCTGGCGGACCAGGATGATGACGGTGGCCAGGATCAACGCGCAGAGGACTCCCGCCACCGCCGCCGCTCGCGGTGTCTTCAGCGCCCGCTCCGGCGGTGCCTCGGTGGTTGGCATGGCGTTCTCCTCCCGGGCGTCGCCGGTCCCCATCGTGTGGTGGGGCACCGCGGCCCGCCACCCGGGTCGTCCGCCCGGGTCGTCCGCCGGGGTCGTCCGTCCGGGGCGCCGGCTCCCGCCCCGGACCCCTGGCCGCAGGCGCGTCCACGAGGGCTCTTACTATGCATTTCGCATTGTTTGGGCCCAACACGAAACTGCGACTCCACCGATGGCGATGGAGTCGTGCATCGAGGAGGAACGTTCATGCACGCTCGGAAGATCGGCGCGGCCGCCGCGACAGCGGTAGCGGTTCTGGCTGCCCGCGACCTCATCCAGAAGCGGCACGCACTGCAACGGAACTTCCCGGTGATCGGGCACGCCCGGTACCTGCTGGAGCGGATCGGACCGGAGCTGCGGCAGTACATCGTGACCTCGAACGAGGAGGAGCGCCCGTTCAGTCGTGACCAGCGCACCTGGATCTACGCGTCGGCGAAGGAGGAGAACAACTACTTCGGGTTCGGAACCGAGGTCGACGTCGAGCACGTGCAGGGGCACGCCTACCTGAAGCAGCGCACGTTCGCCGGCCCGCTGCCCGACGCGCACGACCCGCAGGCCCCGCTGCCCTCGGCCAAGGTGCTGGGCGGGCCGCGCGGACGCGCCAAGGCGTTCCGTCCGGCGAGCGTGGTCAACATCTCGGCGATGAGCTTCGGATCGCTCTCCGGCGCGGCCATCACGGCGCTCAACAAGGGCGCGGCGCTGGCCGGCACGATGCACAACACGGGCGAGGGCGGCCTCTCGCCGTACCACCGCAACGGCGGCGACCTCATCCTCCAGCTCGGCACCGCCTACTTCGGCTGCCGCAACGAGGACGGCAGCTTCAACCTCGACAAGCTCAAGGACGTGGTCGCCGGCGCCCCCGTCAAGGCGATAGAGATCAAGCTCTCCCAGGGCGCCAAGCCCGGGCTGGGCGGGATGCTGCCGGGCTCGAAGGTGACCGAGGAGATCGCCGGGATCCGCGGCATCCCGGTCGGTCAGGACTGCGCCTCCCCGTCGCGGCACACCGCGTTCACCGACGTCGACTCGATGCTCGACTTCGTCGAGCTGCTCGCCACCGAGACCGGCCTGCCGGTCGGCATCAAGAGCGCGGTGGGGGAGATGGGCTTCTGGCAGGAGCTCGCCACCCTGATGGCGCGCGGCGACCGCGGCGTCGACTTCGTGACCATCGACGGCGGCGAGGGCGGCACCGGCGCGGCGCCCCGGATGTTCGCCGACTCGGTGTCGCTGCCGTTCCGGATGGGCTTCTCCCGGGTCTACGGCACCTTCGCCGAGCTGGGACTGACCGACGACCTGACCTTCATCGCCTCCGGCAAGCTCGGCCTGCCCGAGAACGCCGCGGTCGCCTTCGCCCTGGGCGCCGACATGATCAACGTCGCCCGCGAGGCGATGCTGTCCATCGGCTGCATCCAGGCCCAGAAGTGCCACACCGACAAGTGCCCCACCGGCATCGCGACCCAGAACCCCTGGCTCGCCCACGGCCTCGACCCGGCCTCGAAGGCCACCCGCGCCGCCGTCTACCTGCGCACTCTGCGCAAGGAACTGCTCAAGGTCTCGGCGGCCGTCGGCGTCGCCCACCCGGCCCTCATCACGGCCAACGACATCGAGATCCTGAACGGCGACTACGAGGCCCGCACCCTGGCCGGCGTCTACGGCTACAAGGACGGCTGGGGCGAACTCGGCCCCCACCTCGCCGACGAGATCACGGCACTCCTCACCACCCAGCCGGCCTCCTGACGCACCCACGGCGACAACCACCGCACCCCGAAGCCCCCGCCGCAGCCGGTCACCCCGACCGGCTGCGGCCTGCGCGCAGGCGTGTGTGACGCGTGTCCCAGCGCGGGAGGATCGT
>NZ_JAFLNG010000246.1 GCF_017427025.1 Streptomyces sp. FH025 | reverse complement strand
TTCTTCGACCCACTCGAAGGGGATGCCGCTGGGGAGGTTCCCGTCCCGCAGGTCCGCTTCGAGCGACTCCCACGTCTGGTACCCGTGGAGTCGCGCGACACTCCCCCGGACCTGCTGTTCGTGATCAGGGGTCACCTCGGCGCCGTGGCCGAGCTTGTGAGCCTCCAGCCGAAGGACCGCGTGCCACAGCATCACCTCGGTCTCGAACTGCCCGAATGAGGCGACCTTCTCCATGAGGCGACGGGGGATCTCCCGCCGGTCCTGAAAGACGCGGGCGAGGGCTTTCTCGGCCAGCGGGTTCCGCGGCGACCTCGGGCAGTCCTTCGCGGCGATGCCGTCGAATTCCGGCTCGTCGGCCACCAGCCACCGCAGGTACTTCCGGTACCGCCCGCTACCGGCCAGGAAACAGGGCAGCTCGGTGTCGAGCCGTGGCCGGTCGTAGCCGAGCAGCGGATCGTGAGAGAAGTACCGCGGCCCCCGGTCGAGCGTCCGGGCCACGCCGTCGAATTCGCCATGGTCAGGCGTAACAGCCAGCAGGCGAACAGCGCTCAGCGCATCGGCCCGCTTGATGTCGACGGCCGCACAGGCTTCTCGTATCGCCCCGTCCGGATCTCCCACTCCTGCTTTCTTGAGGATCATTCGCCACGTTCTGTCGGGGTAGTACAACGCCGTCGCGGCGTGGATCAGCGCGTCCTGCTGTGACGACGTGATCAGGCGGAGTCCGCGCAGCCTCCGAACGGCCGCGCGGACGTTGATCAGGGCGACGCTGACCGCCGAATAGTCCCGGTCGGGATCGGTCGCGACCGCCACCGGGTCGTCCGAATCCAGCAGCCCCATCCGGTACATCCGGTAGACCGCACCCACGCCCCGCACGCCTGCCGGCCAGCATTCCGCCGCCCGGATGGCCCCCATGCTGGACGCGCCGAAGATCTGCGCACCGTCCTGGGCGACGTCCACGACCTCACGCGTCGAAACAGGGAGTTCGTGCGCGAAGGTGCCGTCGATGACGAGGATGCGGGTGCTGCCTCCTTCCCTGGCCCGGTACACGTCTCCGCGCTTCGCGGGCGGCAGGACCTCGGCGGCGGGCAGGAGCTCCCTGGCCTGGCCGGGTGCCAGGGAAGGACCGGTGAAGACAGTCGTCTTCATCACTCAGACCACCGATCCGAGCATGCGGAGAGTCGGGGTTCGCGAGGTCTCACCGTAGGAGCAGGCAAGACCCGGCACGAGAACGCGGACGACGGGTACGCCGAGGTCCGGGCGCGTCACTTCCGTCACCAGACAGTGCTCCGTTCCCGCGGCGCGCAGCCGGCCGACGACCTCCTCGATGCCCTGCAGGACGTCGTCGCAGCCGCTCCTCTCCTGGGGGAACGCCAGGGTCGGAGAGCCGTAGTAGAGCTCCGACCGCCTCTTCTGCTCGGCGGGCCTCCGCTTCGAGTGGATGCTCTCGAACACGTCACGAGCGCCGCCGGCGACACCACTGTGCGCTTGGCAGGCTTCGGTGATGGCACGGACCAGTGCGCGCTGGGGGTCGAGGTCGGCGCCGTACCCCCCGAAGGTCACCGACTCGCCCGCGGAGCCGAAGAAGTCGTCGTCGATGAGAACCACGCCGAACACCGGCACACCGATGGCGCTCGGTATCTCCTGAATGCGCACGACCAGCCCCTGATCGCCCAACTTCTCGATGAAGTCCCGCGCGGTTCCCGGTGGCACGGTCGCCGGATCCACGGTCCTCAGCGGGCGGGGCGGAGAGAACCCCGGGTCGTGATGGGCGGTGTAGAAATCCTCCTCGGACACGGCGTCCCGCTCGATGAGTTCGAACAGCGCGTGGAGCACGGATTCCGCATAGGAGTTCCCCGACGCCAGCCCGTTCGTCTCGATCCGGGCGGTGACTCCCTCGCTCGCCGGATTCAGCACGAGGTCGGTCGGCACCAGCCTGTGGTCCTTCCCCATCAGGTCGTACGCTCCCGTCCACGAGAACACCGCATCGGGCCGGTACGACGTGTCGGACGGGAGGTTGAACGCCGCCGGGTCCACCGCTCCGGAAGCGGCCAGGTCCTGATAGGACCCGCTGACGACCCGGTCGGGCGGCAGGGCCTCGGCCGATACCCGCTCAATCGCCTCCATGACGGCGCTCAGTTTCGCCGCGAGGGCCGTGGCGCCCTTGCCCATGCTCACGGCCAGGTCCTTGGCCAAGGGTGTGACGGCCGACCACACCGGAACGCCGATGAAGTCGATGGGCGCCAGGTCGTACACCCGCGTGATGGGAACCCGGGGCAGCAAGGGCGCGAGCCACTCCCACGTTTCGGCGAAGTCCCTCACATGCCCCGCCTCCGTCCTCGCGGTGCCGTGCTCGAACGACGAGGGGCCGAGAGACGTGAGACTTTCCGGTGCTACCTGGCGCACGTCGGCTTCCTGTTCTGCGGTCGGGGGTCAGTTCAGTGGGCCGGTGAAGTCCGGGGCGACGTAGTGCAGCAGGCACATCGTGACGTGACGGCCGGCGGGCAGCGGGTCGCGCCAGTGCTCGTCGTCGGTGCCGCTGTAGACGACCGCGTCGCCCATGCCGAGCGCGACCTCGTGCAGGCGGTCGGCGGTCCGGATGCGGAACGGCCACGGGTCCGCGCCGGCCGGGTCGTCGTCCACGCACAGCGAGACGTTCCACCGGCACTGCGGGCGGTCCCGGTGGGGCGCGAGGGCGGCCCCGGGCTGGTAGGTGACCGCCCAGGTGTACGAGGGCCGCACCGGCTCGCCGGCCCACGCGGTGACGGCCCGCGCGAGCTGCCGCTGCACGAACAGGGTGACGGCGTCGCAGTACATGCCGTCCCGCAGGCCGTCGAGGACCTGCTGGCGGTCCGTGCTGAAGCAGCCCTCCCGGCGCATCCGCCGGAAGTGCCGCCGCAGCGCCGCCACGAACAGCGGGGGGAACACCCCGCGCAGGACCAGTACCCCGTCCCCGCTCTCCTCCGCTGGGGCCGCCGGCGGCCCCAGCGGGGTGCGGGGCACGAGCACGCCCGCCAGCCACAGGGCCCGCAGCGCCTCCCGGGAGAGCGCTGCGGGGGGCGCGCCCTCCAGGGCGACCCGCCGCAGGTCCGGGCCCCAGGTGCCGTCGCACCACCAGGGCACCACGGTGCCCGAACGGGCGTCGCGCAGCCAGACGACGGGCCGTTCGGCGGCGAAGTCCCGCGGGCCCGAGACGACCGCGTGGCCCTCGGGTGCGTCCGCGGCGACGGCCTGCGGCAGCTCCGGGCCGTACTGGACGTGGAGATCGGGGTTGACCCGCAACTCGGCGGCGTCCGGCACCGGAAGGCCGGCAGCCCGCGGCGGCAGCAGGGCGAGCAGCTCCTCGTCGACATCGCAGCGCAGCCGCAGTTCCTCCAGTCGGGCCGGGGCCTCGTCCGGCGGCAGCAGCAGGCCCAGGCGCACCGCCGCCTGGCGCTTCTCCTGCGGCGTCGCCTGCTGCCCGGCCAACAGCGCGGGCAGCAGGGCCAGTTCGGCGGGGGCCGTCAGCCTGACGCGCTCCACCGGCCGCCCGCGTCTGCGAACGGAGAGGAACACCTCCAGGGTCACCTGCGGGTTGGCGACCAGGTCGTCGTTCATGAGTGCGCCAGGCCCTGCCCTTCCGTATCCGGTCCTGCGACGTCCTGTCCTGTGAACTGCGAAGAACTGCGACGAACTGCGAACTGCGAACTGCGAACTGCGACTGCGACTGCGACTGCGACTGCGATCGGGGGAACCTCGCCGAGTCGACCAGAGGCACCGGTGTCCCTGCAAGGCGCAGCCCCAGGGATTTCGGTGACTTCTCGGTCCGCGCCGGACCCGAGAACTTCACCACAGGATGTGCCCCGGGACGGTTGTCGAATCGTGCCGGTGCGTGTGGGCTGTGGAGCGGGCCGCCTGCCCCGGCGGGGTCCGCCGCCCGGCGCCTGGGGAACCGCTGCCGGCCCAGGCCACCGACCCCGAGGAGGATGCCGTGCGGTTCACCGCCCTGTCACAGATCGTCCCGTCGCCCGAGGACTTCGTGGCGAACCCGCCGACGCGCCCCCAGGTCTGGTCGATGCCGCCGGAACCCCTGCGCCGGCTGCTGGACCACGCCGGTATCGACCGGATGCTGCACACTGGTGTCCCGGCCGCCGCCTTCCGCGCCGTGCGCGACGGCAGGGGCGTGGATCCGGCCGAGTACGTCTGGGGGGAGCGTCCCATCGAGCGGCCGTTCGCCGACACGGTCCGGCCCGGCGCCGTCGGCACGCTGCTGCGTGACGGCTCCACGATCGTCCTCGACGTGCTGCACCGCTTCTGGGAACCGGTCGGTGACTTCTGCCGCCGGCTCGGCCACGAGGTGGGCCTGCCCGCCTCCGCCACCGGCTTCATCACCCCGGCCGACCAGCCCGGTTTCCCCTACCACCACGACGAGGGCGGCAACCTGCTCATCCAGACCTCGGGCAGCAAGACGTGGCGGGTGCACGAGGCGACGGCCCCCGACCCGCTGCCGCACGAGACGCTGCGCCGCAACAGGCCCGACGAGGCCGAATCCGCCCGCCTGGCGCAGCGGCCGCCCGCCCTGGAAACCACGCTGCGCCCGGGCGACGTGCTGTGGATCCCGCGGGGCTGGCTGCACAGTGGGATCGCGACCGGGGAACCCTCCGTGCACGTCGCCGTCGGCTTCGTCCCCATGCTCACCCGC
The DNA here is from genome assembly GCF_017427025.1 of Streptomyces sp. FH025. Lineage (GTDB taxonomy): Bacteria > Actinomycetota > Actinomycetes > Streptomycetales > Streptomycetaceae > Kitasatospora. The sequence continues at coordinate 5,393 of NZ_JAFLNG010000246.1, read as the reverse complement.
TACTGGCTGGCCGGGAAGCTGGCCGAGCGACTGGACGAGCGGCGCCCGGAGTTCGCCGGCTTCCGCCGGGAACTGCCCTGGGGCATCACGCGAAGCCCCGGCGAACTGGCCGCCGTCCTCGCCGAGGTGGCCAAGGAACTCGCCGAGGCCCTGCCCCTGGTCGACGCGGCGGGCCTGGCCGACTCCCTGGTGCGCGACATCCGCAAGAACTTCCTGGAGCCGCCCGGCACACCGACGGTCTCCGCGACCGCGGACCCCACCGGCCCGACGACACCCGTCGTCCTGGTCCCTGAAGCGGTCGCCGGTGTCGAGCGCGCTGACGCCGGCCGGCTCCGCCTCCACCTGGGCAGCACCACCCTCACGTTGCGCGGAGCCGTCGCCGACCGCATCGAAGACCTGTGGTCCGCCGACGGCGAGGAGCGGTGGTGCGCCCACGACATCGCGCCGCTCGCCGGCGAGGCCGCCGCCCTCGACCTCGTGCGGACCCTGCTGCGGCTGGGTGTCGCGCGCCGCGCCGACGCCGGCTGACCCGGCACTGCCCGAGCAACCCACCGCAGCCTTCCCCGCCGGAACGGAGAGACCGGACCATGCGCTACCGAGCACTCGCGAAGCTCGTGCCGTCACCCGAGGAGTTCCTGTCGGACCCGCCCACCACTCCGCAGGTGTGGTCGATGCCGGCAGGCGAACTGGCCGGGCTGCTCGACCTTGAGGGCACCGACGAGCTGCTGCGCGACGGGGTGTCGGCGGCCGACGTGCGCATCGTGCTCGGTGGCCGGGAGGTGCCGCCGGCCGACTACACCTGGGGCGAGCGGTCCCTGGAGCCGTCCTTCGCCGGGCACGTGCGCCCCGGGGCGGTGACCGGTCTGCTCGACCAGGGCGCCACCCTGGTGCTGGACAACATCCACAGGTACTGGCGGCCCGTCGGTGACTTCTGCCGCGGCCTCGCCCACGAAGTCGGCACGGCCACCACCGCCACGGCCTTCCTGACTCCGCCCGGCAACACCGGCTTCCCGTACCACTTCGACGAGCGCGGCAACGTGCTGGTCCAGACCGTCGGCAGCAAGACCTGGCGGGTGCGCGAGCAGCCCTTCCCGGACCCGCTACCGCACGAGACCAACCACGACAACGGCCCCACCGCCGCGCAACTGGAGCGGTTCGCGCACGAGCCCGCCGCTCTGGAGGTGACCCTGCACCCCGGCGACGTGCTGTGGATCCCCCGCGGCTGGCTGCACAGCGGCACCGCCACCGACGAGCCCTCGGTGCACGTCACCATCGGGTTCGTGCCGATGCTCACCCGGCACTGGCTCGCCGAGCAGCTGGTACGCCACCTGGGCAGCCGCAAGGGCGAGTTCACCGGACTGCGCGCCGAACTGCCGTGGGGCCTGGCCCGCGACACCGGTCGGCTGACCGAAGTGACCGACGAGGTGCGGCGGGAACTGACCGAGGCGCTGGCCCGGGTGGACAGCGCCGCCTTCGCCGACGGCGTCGCCAGGCTGGTGCGCGGTGGCTACCACGAACCGCACGTCGCTCCCGTCGCCGCGGCCCTGGGCCCCGCCGTCGACGCCGACACCCTCGTCGTCCTGGTCCCCGAGAGCCTGTTCGACATGGTCCACGGCGACGGTGGGCGGCTGCGGCTGGACCTCGCCGACCGGTCCCTGACGCTCCAGGGCCCCGCCGCCCGCTTCCTCGCGGCCCGGTGGGGCCAGGGCGGTCAAGTCCCGTGGTGCGCCCGCGACATCCCCGGCGTCACCGAGGAGGCGGCCGTGACGCTCGTCCGCACCCTCCACCGCGCGGGCATCGTCCGCCGGCCGGCACCGGAACGCCGCGGGTCACCGAGGGACCTACCGTCACATCTCCCGGAATCCGTTGACCCGGAATCAGGCCGGTCCGAACCTTGAGGCGTCCGACCAGGACATTCCTGTCTCGAGAGAAAGGAAAAGGCATGGCTGCGAACGACATCGATGCCGCCCAGGACGTGGACGCCGAACTCGCGGCGACCGAGATCATCATCACCGAGGAGGAGCTGGAGGACGTCTCCGGCGCCTCCCTGCCGATCCCGCGCCTGCTGAACACCTGATCGACCAGGTGCCCGGGCCGGCGACGGCCGGTTCCCGCCGGATCGCGGCCGGCCCGGGCACCCGCCAAGCGAAAGGTGCACACCCGTATGGAGTTCCGTCGCCGCGCCCTGGCCAGACTCGGCCGGGCCGAGGAGTCGGATGTCCCGGTCGTGCTCGCGGGCACCCGCAGCGTGCTGCTGCTCGCGCTGGCCACCGTCCTCGTGGCGGGCGGCGCCGTGTGGGCCTGCGCCGGATCGCTGCCGCAGACCGTGCACGCCCCCGGAGTCCTGACCCGCGCGGCCGGCAGCACGACCCTGCGCAGCCCGGTGGCCGGCCAGATCGTCGATGCCCCCGTACCCGAGGGCGCCGAGTTCACGCCCGGCACCGTGCTCTTCACCGTCGCGGGCGCCGACGGGCCGCACGTGGTGCGGGCGGCCTCGGCCGGCCGGATGGCCTCCGTGCTGGCCGTGGTCGGCGGGGAGGTGACCGTCCGCGACACCCTGGCCGTGATCGAACCGGGTCCGGCCGGTTCCCCGCTCGAAGCCGCCCTCTACCTACCGCCCGCCGACGCCGCCCGCGTCCGGCCCGGCCAGCACGTGGACCTCGCGGTGCTGTCGGTCCCCGACCAGAAGTACGGCGTGGTGCGCGGCACCGTGCAGGAGGTCGGGGCCCGCCCCCAGAGCCGAGGACAGCTCGCGGCCTTCCTGGCCGACCCCGAACTCGCCGGCGACTTCGTGGCCCGGGGCGAGCCGGTCCGGGTCATCGTGCGCCTCCTGCCCGGCAACACGGTCAGCGGCTACCGCTGGTCCACGCCGCAGGGGCCGCCCTACCCGATCGACACCCGCACCCTGGTCAGTGCCTCCATCGACCTGCCGCCGGTCAGGCCGGTCAGCCTGGTGGTGTCCTGATGCCGACGGCCGTGCGGCACCGCCGGGTTCGCACCCCGCGCGTCCAGCAGATGGAGGCCGCGGAGTGCGGCGCCGCGAGCCTGGCCATCGTGCTGGGACACCACGGACGCCACGTGCCACTGGAGGAACTGCGGATCGCGTGCGGGGTCTCGCGGGACGGCGCCACCGCCGCGGCCCTGGTCAGGGCCGCCCGGAGCTACGGCATGAACGCCCAGGGACGGCGTCTGGAGCCCGGGCAGCTGGCTGCCCTGCGCCAACCCACCGTCGTGTACTGGCAGTTCAACCACTTCCTCGTCGTCGAGGGCTTCAGCCGCCGTTTCGGCAGGCACCTGGTCCACCTGAACGACCCGGCCTCCGGCCGCCGCAGCGTCTCGGCCGAGGAGTTCGACGAGAGCTTCACCGGCCTCGCCCTGACCATGAACCCCGGCGGCGATTTCGTGCGGGCCGGACGCCGGCCCGGCCCGCTCGCCGGACTGCACGGACGACTCGCCGGCACCGCTCCCCTGTTGTGGCTCATCCTGCTCTGCGGTGTGCTGACCACCCTCACGGGCATCGCCCTGCCCGCGCTCACCCGGTGGTTCGTCGACCTGGTCCTGCCGCACGGCGACCAGCCCCAGGCCCTCTTCCTCGCCCTCATGGCCGCCACGGTGCTGCTCACCGCGGGGGTGACCGCGCTGCGCCAGGGATTCGTGCTGCGCGTCCGCCTCGTCGCCGCCACCCGTTCCTCGGTGCACTTCCTGCGGCACCTGCTGCGGTTGCCCACCGCCTTCCACGGCCGACGCAGCACCGCCGACCTCACCCGCCGCATGACCTCCCACGACGACGTGGCCACCGTGCTGTCCACCGACGTCACCAACCTCGCCGTCAACGCCCTGACGGCGGCGGTCTACCTCGCCCTGCTGGCGACGTACGACACCTGGCTCACCGGCGTGACCGTGGCCCTGTCCCTGGTGAACCTGGCCGCCGCGCGCCAGGCGGCCAGGGCCCGTGCCGACAGCGCCACCCGGCTAGCGGCCGACGAGACCCGGCTCTTCACGACCACCGTCAACAGCCTCCAGCTCATCGAGATGCTCAAGGCGACCGGCGGCGAGGCCGAGAACTTCCGGCGCTGGACGAGCGCCCTGGCCACGGTGGTGACGAGGCGCCAGCGCGTCGACGCCGTCGGCTCGCTCCTGATGGCGGTCGCCCCGACAGTGGCCGCCGTCAACGGAGCCCTGCTGCTCCTGATCGGCGGGGTGCAGGCGGCCCACGGGCGGCTGAGCATCGGGGCGCTGGCGGCCTTCCAGGTGTTCGTCACCGGCTTCAGCGTCCCGCTGGCCCAGCTGACCGCTTCCGTCGGCCGCCTCCAGGACTTCGGCGTCCTCGTCGCTCGCCTCCGGGACGTGGAGGACGTTCCCCCGCAGGACGCAGAGGACGCGCGGGACACCCCCACGGAGCCCGACCCGCTGTCCGACGGGCAGGGCACACCGCACCGGCTGACCGGTCACCTGGTCCTGGACCGTGTCAGCTTCGGCTACAACCCGACCCGGCCCCCACTGCTGCACGACGTGTCGCTGACCGTGCGGCCCGGCCGGCAGGTCGCGCTCGTCGGTGCCTCCGGCAGCGGCAAGTCCAGCGTCGCCCGCCTCGTGCTGGGCCTGCACCGGCCCTGGAGCGGCACCGTCACCCTCGACGGACGCCCGTTGGACGACGTGCCGCACCAGGCCCTGACCTCCTGCGTGGCCTCCGTCGAGCAGGACGTCGTGCTGTTCGAGGCGAGCCTGCGGGACAACATCACCTTGTGGGACCCCTCCGTGCCGGACGAGGACGTCGTCGCCGCCCTGCGGGACGCCGCCGTCCTCGACGCGGTCCTCGCGCGCCCCGGCGGCATCCACTGCCAGGTGGCCGAGGACGGCCGCAACTTCTCCGGCGGTGAACGCCAGCGCCTGGAGATCGCCCGCGCGCTGGTACGCAACCCCCGCCTGCTCGTCCTGGACGAGGCCACCAGCGCCCTGGACGCCGAGACCGAAGCCGTCGTCACCGACCGGCTGCGCCGCCGCGGCTGCGCCGTCGTCGTCATCGCCCACCGGCTGAGCACGGTGCGTGACAGCGCCGAGATCATCGTCTTCGACGACGGACGGGTGCGCGAACGCGGCACGCACGACGAACTGCTCGCCGCCGGCGGGCTGTACAGCTGGCTGGTCAAGGAGGGCTGACATGGAATCCCGGACCGCCGCACCGGCATCCCCCGACCCCGCGGCCTCCCTCGCCCGCCGCGGCGAACCCGCCGGGCAGCGGCCCCTCACCCTCACCTCCACCGGCGTGCTGTGGCTGGTCGCGGCCGGATCCGCCGACCTGTTCGCAGCCGACCCGGCGGGGACGGGAGGCCCCTGGCACCACCTCGCCCGGCTGGGGCCCGGTGCCGTCCTGGCCGCCCCCGCCGCCGGAC
>NZ_JAFLNG010000245.1 GCF_017427025.1 Streptomyces sp. FH025 | reverse complement strand
GCATGTACCGGTGGAGGAACTGGAAGGCGGTCAGCCCGGCCATCGGCACCGCGGCGGCCTCGACGTGTCCGAGGGCGGCGGGCTTGCGGGCGAGGTGGGCAGCGGGCGCGACGGCGTACTCGGCGTAACCCGACGGCCTACCGGGGAAGTTGACGAGGCCGAACACCTCGTCGCCGACGTTCCACCCGGTGTCCGGCCCGCCGAGGTCGACGACCACGCCGGAGATGTCGGTGCCGAGGACGAGCGGCAGCGGCCAGGAGGGCCGCAGCTCGGCGGGGACGTCCGTGAAGCCGCGCCGCGCCTTCCAGTCGAGCGGGTTGACGCCCGCCGCGTGGACGCGGACGAGCACCTCACCCGGGCCCGGCTCCGGCCGGCCTACCTCCTCGTCGTACACCAGCGCCTCCGGCCCGCCCACGGCGTGCAGCCGAACGGCTCCCATCGTCGCCACCGTACCCATGTGAACCCCCAGACATCAGGACGGACGACCCCGGCTAGAATCCGGAGCGGTGTTCCGGAATCAGTGAAACGGAACACTGCTCCGCTTGTCAACGACAAGGATTCCCATGCCCCTTGAGCCGCGCGCCCCCCGCGCCGACGCCCAGCGCAACCGCGACCGGATCCTCGCCGAGGCCGCCGCGCTGGTGGCCGAGCAGGGCACCCAGGCCTCGCTGCGCGACATCGCCCGCCGCGCCGGAGTCGGCCTCGGCACGCTCTACCGGCACTTCCCCACCCGGGAGGACCTGCTGGCGGCCCTGCTCGGCGACCACTTCGACCGGCTCGCCGACCGGGCCGACGCCCTCGGCGCCGAGGGGCCCGCCGAACGCGCCCTGATCGACTGGCTCTCCGAGTTCGTCCTCCGCGCGGGCGCCCACCAGGGCCTCCCCGCAGCCCTGATGGCCACCCTGGAGGACCTGGACTCCGCCCTGCACGCGAGCTGCCAGCGGATGCGGCAGGCCGGCGGCCGCCTGCTCGCCGCCGCCCAGCGGGAGGGCGCGGTCCGCCCGGACGTCACCCCGCTCGACCTCTTCGCCCTCGCCAACGCCCTGAGCTGGGTCACCGACCAGGCCCCCACCCTGGCCGAGCGCCGCGGCCACCTCCTCCACCTCGTCCTGGACGGCCTGCGGGCCCGCGACTGAACGGCGTCACACCCCCCGGGTCGCGGCGATCCGGCCGGTGTCGATCGCCTCGACCAGCTCCGCGTGATCGGCGACCGTGCGGTCCGCGTAGCGGAGGGCGAAGTCGGCGACGGCCTCCGCGAAGGTGTCGGCGGTGCCGAGGTAGGCGGCGATGGCCAGGCGGTCGCCGGTACGGGCGTGGGCGCGGGCGAGGGTGCGGCCGCACAGGTCGGCGTAGGAACGCAGCAGAGCCGGGGGCATGGTGTCGATCTCCAACGAGCCCTTCATGTCGCGCAGTTGGCGGGCGTAGTAGTGGCGTCCGCCGGGGCCGACGGTCCAGCCCAGGAAGATGTCGCTGTAGGCCTGCATCAGGTGCTGCCCGGTGACCACCCGGCGCCCGCCCCGGTGGGCGGCGACCTCGGCGTCGACCCGGGTGGGCGGCAGGTGGTCCTCCAGCACGGACCGACCGGCCTCCTTGAGCTGGAGGAACAGCGGGTCGCGGGTGTCCCGGCCCTCCAGCAGGACGATGTAGCAGCGCGTGCCGACGCTGCCGACGCCGACCACCTTCATCGCCGCGTCCACGAAGCGGTAGCGGTCCAGCAGGACGCGGCGGTCCTCGGCGAGGGTGGCCCGGTAGTCGCTGAACACCTGGCCGGTGTCCCGCAGTTCGGACTTCTTCAGCGGCTCGATCAGCGGCGGCTCGCTGACCATCCGCCGCCGCCCGTCCCACTCCTCGGTGAGCTTGCCGAAGGCCTGGAGACTGGTGCGCCGCCGGGCCTGCGCGAGTTCGGCCGCGACCTGCTCGCGCTGCCGGGGCTTGCGGATGAGCCGCAGCAGGTCGGCGGTGTCGACCCGGCTGTACCAGACGTCGAGTTCGCCCAGCCCGGCCAGCCGGCGCATCGCCTCGGCGTAGCCCCGTACGGCGGTACGGGCGGCGCGCCGGGCCACGGCGTCGTCCTCACCGCGGCCTCGGGCGGCGACGACGATGCTGGCGGCGAGGCGTTTGACGTCCCACTCGAAGGGGCCGGGGTAGGTCTCGTCGAAGTCGTTGACGTCGAAGAGCAGCGCGCGTTCCGGCGAGGCGAACACGCCGAAGTTCAACAGGTGCGCGTCGCCGCAGAGTTGGACGGTGAGCCCGGTGTCGGGGACGGCTGCGAGGTCGGCGGCCATCACGGCGGCGGCGCCGCGCAGGTAGGCGAACGGGCTGTCGGCCATCCGCCCGTAGCGGATCGGCAGCAGCCGGGCGACCCGGTCGGTGCCCTGCGCCTCCAGCACGTCGAGCGGGTCCGGGCGGTCGGCGGCCGGGATCCAGCGGCCGTGGTCGGAGCGGGTGACCCGCTCGCGGGCGGCCCGGCCGCTGCGGCGGCGTTCGGCGGGGGTGGTCATGCGGCGGCTCCGTCCGTCCCTGGGTCTGTACGGGGGTATGCCCGGAAACGGGCACACCCCATCGCGGCGCTAGGACGGACGTTAGGGGCGCGCTGCCGGAGGGCGCAGCGCGGCGGCCCCCGGCACTGGGCCGTACGGATGAACGGACGGGTGGATGAACGGACGGGCGGATGCGCGGCGGGGCGGATGCGCGGCGGGCTCACTCCACGGTGAAGTCGGCCATCATCGCCATGTCCTCGTGCTCCAGGTTGTGGCAGTGCAGCATGTACGTCCCCGCGTAGTCGGTGAAGCGCACCAGCACCTCCACCGCCTCGGCCGGGCGGAGGTCGACGGTGTCCTTCCACCCCGCGTCCCACGGTCCCGGGCCCTCGCCGTTGCGGCCGATCACCTGGAAGTGGTTGAGGTGGACGTGCACGGGGTGGTGCACGTCGCTGGAGAAGCGCCAGCGTTCGACGGTGCCGAGGGCGGGCGCGGCGAGGCTGTGGCCGGGCCGGTACGGGTCGCCGTTGATGGTCCAGCCGTCGCGGCGGCTGCGGCGGAACCTGAAGTCGCGGGTGGCGACGGCCTCGGAGGCGTCCAGTTCCTCGACGGTGGACAGCCGGTCGGGCACCCGGGCGTCGTCGACGACCGGCCGCGAGGAGACGTCGAAGCACATCACCTCGGCGGTGCGGCCCTCGCCGAAGCGGTTGAGCAGGCGCACCCTGGTGCCGGGCCGGTAGCGGGAGAAGTCGACCACCACGTCGAAGCGTTCGGCCGGGGCGATCTCGATGGCGTCGTGGGCGATCGGGGCGGCGAGCAGGCCGCCGTCGGAGCCGATCTGGACCAGCGCGTCGCCGCCGGGGGGCCGCGGGTCGAGTTCGAGCCGGTAGAGCCGGGCGTTGGAGGCGTTGAGCAGCCGCAGCCGGTAGTGCGCGCGGTCGGTGTCCAGGCGGGGCCAGGGCGCGCCGTTGACCAGGATGACGTCGCCGAGCACGCCGTTCATGTAGGCGTCGGTGACGCCGGGTTCGGCGAGCGTGGGGTCCTCGGCCGGGTAGCGGAAGGAGCCGTCGGCGGCGAAGGAGCGGTCGGCGAGCATCAGCGGGAGGTCGCGTTCGCCGCGCGGCAGCGGCAGGGCGTCCTCCTCCTCGTCGTGGACCAGGTGGAAGCCGGCCAGGCCGCGCCAGACGCCGGGGCCGGTGAAGCCCATCCGGTGGTCGTGGTACCAGAGGGTCGCGGCGCGTTGCCGGCCCGGGTAGGTGTGGGTGCGCTCGCCGACCACGGTGTCGCCCTCCGCGTGCGGCATCCCGGGCATTCCCTGCATTCCATGCATTCCATGCATCCCGCGCATGTCCGCCATCGAGGAAGCGGACGAGTCGGACGCGTCGGGCGAGTCGGGCGGAGCGGCGGAGCCGACCGGCAGCAGCAGGTCCACCGGGTAGCCGTCGCTGTCGGCCGGGGTGTGCCCGCCGTGCACGTGGACCACGGACGGCACCGGCAGTTCGTTGCGGTGTCTGACCACCGCCGTCCGCCCGGAGCGGGTGACCACGGTCGGCCCGGGGAAGGTGCCGCCGTACGTCCAGGCCTCGGTCCTCACTCCGGGCAGGATCTCCAACGAGGCGACCTGCTGGGTGAGTTCGTAGTGGTCTCCGGTCTCGTCGGAGAGCGCCGGCCGGAGCACGGCCGGCACCGGCAGCGGGGCCCGGAAGGCCTCGGGCAGGTCGAGTTGGCTGCGGAGCAGCCGCCCGGGGCGCCCCTCGACGAGCAGCCGGGCGGCCGAGGGCCCGGCCACGGCGGCCAGCGTGCCCGCGCCGAGCACCGAGGCGCCGAGGCCCAGGAACCGGCGGCGGTTCACCGGTTCACCTCCAGCGGCCCACCGGGGCGCGGCAGCCGTCCGCCGTCGTCCTGGCCGCTGTCGCGCAGGACCGCCCGGGCGGGCAGCGGCAGCCGCCAGGCGCCGACCAGACCGAACAGGATGCCGCTGACCAGCAGCACGCCGAGGGTGACGTGCGCGCTGACCGCCCGCGCGTAGCCGGCGCCGATCTGGCCGACGACGGCGAGGGCGAGCAGCGCGGTGGTCCACAGCGGCCAGCGCGGCCCCCGGCCGGGCCGGAGCACCAGCGCGGCCACCGCCAGTTGGAGCACGACCACGGTGGCCAGCGCCATCGCCGCGCCCTCGTGGCCCTTGAGGGAGTCGTAGGTGCCGTCGAGGAAGCTGCCGGCCAGCATGGTCTGGAGCAGGGCCAGCAGCGCCAGGGCGGCGGTGGAGATCCGCAGCAGGATCAGCGGCCAGCGGGGCGCGGAGGCGGCAGGGGGACTGCTCATGTCGGGCTACTCTCTGCGTCGGCGGTCGGTCGGGGCGGGCGAGAGCGTAGCTGATCATCCGTCACGGTCGGTTGAATCGAAGGCGCTTGGCCTTGATCACCACCCCTTCGTGCCCGGTCCCTCCGACGGTCGTCCCCCGTTCGGCCGCCACCCGTACGGCCGTCACCCGTACGAGGGGGCGCCCTCGGGTCGTTCCCGAGAGCGCCCCCCACGCGCGGCCCGCTACTGCCGGGCCGCGCCCGCCGCCACCGGCCGCGTGCGCAGCAGCAGCCGGGCGGGCAGTCCGGTCGCGCCCAGGCAGAGCAGGACGGCTCCGGCGGCCAGCGGCAGGGCGAGGGTCGCCGGGACGTACGGGGAGGTGCCCGCCACCCCCCGGGCGACCGGGACCAGCGTGATCCAGGCGATCACGGTGCCCACCGCCAGCCCGGCCGCGGCGACCAGCAGCGCCTCCCAGCGCAGCATGCCGCGCACCTGGCGCCGGGTGGTCCCGGCCAGCCGCAGCAGCGCGACCTCGCGGCGCCGGTCCAGGACGGTCATCACCAGGGTGTTGGCGGCGGTGACGGCGGCGAACCCGCCGAGCACCGCGGCCATCACGGTGTTCGCCCAGCCGCTGATCTCCATCTCCTTGTCGGCCTGGGCGACGAACCCGGCCCGGTCGGTCACCACCGCGCCGCCGAGCCCGCCCAGCGCGGCCGCCACCGCCGTACGGTCGGCGCCGGGCGCGTCGGCGACCAGCACCTGGCTGTCGTACCCGGCGGTGACGTGCGCGGCGACGGCGGCGCGGGGCAGCAGCGCCCGGCCGAAGCCGAGGCCCCGGTCGTACACGGCGACCAGGGTGGGGCGCACGGCGGTGCCGTCACCGAGCCAGAGCGGAACGCGGTCGCCGACCTTCGCGTCCAGCGCGTCGGCCAGGGTGGCGTCCAGGGCGACGGTGTCCTCGCCCCGGCCGAGGTCGGCGAGCGAGCCGCTGCGCACGCCCAGGTCGAGCACCCCGGGCAGCCGGGCCGGATCACCGGCCACGCCGAGAGCGGGGGCGGAGCCGAGCTGGCCGCTCTGCCGGTAGACGACGCCGGTGCGCAGCACGCCGACCGCGCTGTCCACCCCCGGCACCTTCGCCGCCCGCTCGGCGGTGCCCGCGGGCAGGCCGGGGCCGGCGGCGGCGAGCACGTGGTCGGCGGTGATGCCGGTGCGGACGTTCTCGCCGGTGGTGTGGCGCAGGGTGCTCTGGAGCACCAGCAGGGTGCCGCAGAACGCGGTGACCAGCACGATCGGGGTGATCGCGGAGGCCAGCCGACGGGCGTTGGCACGGGAGTTGTCGGCGGCCAGCGAGCCGGTGGCACCGCCGGCCCGCAGCGGGGCGCCGAACACCGCGGCGGCGATCCGGGCCAGGTGCGGGCCGAGCAGGGCGACGGCCAGCATGAAGCACATCACCGTGCCCTGCGCGGTCTGGGCGGCCTTGGCGCCGTCCAGCGCGGCGGCGACGGTGGCGGTCGTCACCCCGCCGGCGACGAAGACCAGGCCGAAGACGGTACGGACCTTGCCGGGCCGGGGCGGCTCGACGGCGGCCTCGCCGAGCGCCTGCCCGGGGCGCAGCCGGGACGGGCGGCGCGCGGCCAGGAAGCCGGCGGCGAGCGCGGCGAGGGTGCAGGCGAGGACGGCGGCGAGCATCGGCAGCGGGCCGACGTCCAGCCGGACGCCCGCCGGGACGGCGCCGCGCTCGGCCAGCTGGCCGAACCACCAGTGGGCGAGGGCGAGTCCGGGCAGGACGCCGAGCGCCCCGGCGACGGGGGCGACCAGCATCGCCTCGGTGGCGATGGTGCGGCGGATCTGGCGCGGGGTGGCGCCGATGGCGCGCAGCAGCGCGAACTCGCGGGCGCGCTGCCCGGTGGCGAGGGCGACGGTGCTCATCACCACGAAGACGGCGGTCATGGTGGCGTAGCCGCCGAAGACGCCGCCGAGCTCGGTCAGCAGGGTGCGGGCCTCGCCGAGGGCGGGCTGTTCCACGGTGGCGCGCTCGTCCCCGGTGAGGACCTCGGCGTCGGCGCCGACGGCCTGTCGGACCTGGGCTGCCAGGGCGGCGGTGGCGACGCCCTCGCGGGGCTGGACGGCGACGGCGTCGATCCGGCCGGGGTGGCCGGAGAGGCGGTCGGCGGTGGCGTCGGCGAACCAGGCGGTGGGCGCTGCGGATCCGGCGGCGGGAGCGGCGGCGGTCTGGGCGGCGGCGAGGCCGGAGACGCGGTAGCTCGCGGTGCCGCCCGGCGCGGTCAGGGTGATGCTCGCGCCGGGCGCGAGGTGGGCGGCGCGCGCCGTGTCAACGTCCAGCACCACCTCGTTCACGCCGGGCGCGCGGCCCTCGACCAGCTTGTCCTGCGGTCCGGCGATGCCGAGCGCGGCGTAGCCCCGGCCGGTCAGCGCGGGCACGGCAGGAACGGCAGTCAACGGGAAGGCGGTGTCCGGGCGGGCGGCCGCGACCCCGGGCAGGGCCGCGATCCGCCCCACCAGCGCGGCGTCGGTCCGGGCCCGCTCGAGCGTGGTCTGCCGCTCGGTCTCGGTGTCCTCGCCGACCTTCCGCTCGATCGTCACCTCCTGCCGGGCCGCCACCACCACCGGGCTCGCGGCGTAGCGCACCGGCTTGAGGCCGGCGGTCAGCCCCGTCTGCAACAGCGTTCCGCAGGCCACCACCACGGCGGCGCCCAACAGCAGGGCCACCAGGGTGCCCGCGAAGGAGGCGGGGCGGAAGCGCACCGAGGCGCGGGCGAGTCCGTTCGTCATGCCGCCGCTCCCACCGGGCGGGCGGTCAGCGCGACCATCCGGTCCGCGACGGCCTGCGGGCTCGGGTACGGCAGGTCGTCCACGAGCGCGCCGCCGGCCAGGAACAGCACCCGGTCCGCGAAGGAGGCCGCCACCGGGTCGTGGGTCACCATGACGACGGTCGCGCCCAGGTCGTCCACGGCCCGGCGCAGCAGACCGAGCACCTCGTGCGCGGTACGGGTGTCCAGCGCGCCGGTCGGCTCGTCCGCGAACACCACATCCGGGCGGGTGATCAGCGCCCGGGCGATCGCGACCCGCTGCTGCTGGCCGCCGGACAGCTGCCCGGGGCGGCGCCGGGCGTGCTCGCCCAGGCCCACCTGCACCAGCAACTCCCGCGCCCGGGCGCGGTCCTGGCGCTCACCGGCGAGCCGCTGCGGAAGCAGCACGTTCTGCTCGACGGTCAGCGAGGGCAGCAGGTTGAAGGACTGGAAGACGAAGCCGATCCGGCTGCGGCGCAGCTTGGTGAGCCGGTTCTCGCTCAGCCCGGTCAGCTCCTCTCCGCCGAGCCGGACCCGGCCCTCGTCCGGGCGGTCCAGACCCGCCGCGCACTGCAGGAAGGTCGACTTGCCGGAGCCGGAGGGGCCCATGACGGCGGTGAAGCTGCCGCGCCCGAGCGCCAGGTCGATCCCGCGCAGCGCGTGCACGGTCTCGCCGCCGCGACCGTAGCTGCGGCGCACCCCGAGCAGTTCGATCGCGGGGCCGGCCTGCGGCGCGGCGGCGTATGGATCGGCGGTCGGGCGGTCGTGGCGGCGTGCCATGGAGGGGGCCTTCCTTAGGGAATCGTCGCTGGTCGGCGACGTGTTCCACGCTAGGGAGGCGGGCGTTCGCGAACCATGGAGGCCGCTGGCGGACGCGGGGTGGGGCTATCCCTACCAAGTGGGGCTGTCCCTACAGCTCGTCGGCGGCGATCCCCAGGTAGGCGGCACGCAGTTCGGCGAGCCGAGGGTGCGCGGGGTCGAAGGCGGTGGAGTCCACGGCGGCGAGCGGGCGCGGGCCGACGCCCGCGTTCACCGCGAAGGCCGCGTCGAAGCGGCCGAGCTCCGCCACCCGGACCGGCTCGCGGGACTGCGGACCGCCGTACGCCCCGGCCAGCAGCGCCTCGGTGACGCCGGGCAGGCTGGGGCCCTCCGGCCACACCAGGCGGTCCCCGGCCAGGAAGCCGACGTTCCAGGTCGCACCCTCGCTCACCAGGCCGTGCTCGTCGGTCAGCAACACGTCGTCGTACCCGGCGAGTTGGGCCAGGCGGCGGTGGTGGACCAGGCCGAACAGGCCGACGTGCTTCACCTCGGGCAGCTCGCGCCGGTACACCGTCGCCCGTGTCCGTAGCGGGGCGGGGGCGGCGGGGCGCTCCAGGCCGAGCGCCGGGTCGTACACCGTCACCCGGACGATCACCGGCGCGCCGTCGGCGGGCAGCACCGCGCGGATCCGCTCCCGCACCGCCGCCCGGTCCAGCTCGGCGGCGAACAGCGTCCGGCAGTCGCGGACCAGCCGGTCCAGGTGCAGCTCCAGCCCGCGCACCCGGCCCGCCTCCACGCGCAGGGTGGTGAAGTGCCCGTAGTTGAGCAGCCCCAGGGCGGCGAGCCGCGCCGGGTCGGCGGGCGTGCCGTCGATCTCGATCTCAGCCATCCCCCGAGTCTGCCAGCTGAGGGGAAGCCGCCGGGCCGGGGCCGGGGTCGCGGTTGGTCTCGGGGTCGGACTCGGGGTTGAGCCCGGGTTCACGCTCGGGCGGCCGCACCGGGCGGTACGGGCTCACCAGTGTGCGGCCCGCCGCGCGGGCGACCTGCTCGAACTCCTCGATCTTGTAGGCCAGGCCCTCCGGTTCGCCCGCGTCCGACCAGCGCCACGCCTCCGCCCACCACTGCGGCCCGCGCACCAGCGGGCGGCCCGCGAGCGCCAGGTACAGCGCCAGCGTCGAACGGGCGTACTCGTGCACCCAGCCGTCACAGCCCCGGTAGTCGGCGGTCTCGTCCAGCCGCAGCCAGCGGCCCTCCTGCCCGGCGGCCAGTATCGGCACCCAGCCGCGCGCCCGGTCCGCGACCAGCAGGAGCAGCCGCCCGTCCTCCTCCCGCACCCGGTGGAGCGGGAGTTGGGGCATCCGGGCCAGCGAGATCGACCGCTTCCAGCCGACCACCCACAGGCCCCGGCGCAGGTAGTAGCGGACGGCCGACTGCCAGCTCCAGTGCGCCTCCAGCCGGAAGCCCGGCAGACCCTCGGCCGTCGCCGCCCCGTACACCTCGTCCAGCGCGGCGGCGGCCAGCCCCCGGCCGCGTGCCTCGGGCCGCACGTAGAGGGAGGACACGGCGAGTTGGCTCGGACCCTTGGTCCAGTTGTCCACCGCGACCGTCCCGGCGACCGCGCCGTGCTCGTCCAGGATCCAGTACCGGCGCCGGTACAGCTCACCGCCCGGCCACTCCCGGCCGCTCTCCCCCAGCCGCTCGCGCCAACCGCGCTCGGCGGGCG
>NZ_JAFLNG010000244.1 GCF_017427025.1 Streptomyces sp. FH025 | reverse complement strand
CCTCGGCGGCGACCTCCCCGCCGAGACCGTCGCCGCCCTGGAGGCCGCGCTGTACGAGCACAAGGTGCTGTTCTTCCGCGGCCAGCAGCACCTCGACGACGCCGAGCAGGAGGCCTTCGCCCGCCTGCTGGGCCACCCCGTCGGCCACCCGACCGTCCCCAGCGCGGACGGCCGCTACATCTTCGAGCTGGACGCCACCAAGGGCGTGCGCGCCAACAACTGGCACACCGACGTCACCTTCGTCCCGTCCTACCCCAAGGCCTCGATCCTGCGCGCCCTGGAGCTCCCGTCGGCCGGCGGCAGCACCGTGTGGGCCAACACCGCGGCCGCCTACCAGGACCTGCCTGCCCCGCTGAAGACCCTCGCCGAGAGCCTGCGCGCCGTCCACACCAACGACTACGACTACGCCGCCCGTCTCGCCCTGCGCCCCGAGCTGGCGGACAACGCCGAGGTCGCCCGGCTGTACCGGGAGGTCTTCGTCTCCACCGCGTTCAAGACCGAGCACCCGGTCGTCCGGGTCCACCCGGTGACCGGCGAGAAGACCCTCCTGCTCGGCGCCTTCGCGCAGCGCGTCCAGGGCCTGTCCGGCGACGACAGCAAGGCGCTGATCGACCTCTTCCAGCGCTACGTCGAGCGCCTGGAGAACACCGTCCGCTGGGACTGGCAGGTCGGCGACGTGGCGATCTGGGACAACCGCGCCACCCAGCACTACGCCGTCTCCGACTACGGCGACGAGCCTCGCCTGGTCCGCCGGATCACCCTGGACGGCGACCTGCCGGTCGGCGTGGACGGCGCGCCGAGCCGGCTGCTGGAGCCGGCCGAGCCGCCGCGGGTGCCCGGCCTGGTGCCCGCCGAGGAGCTGGAGGCGGCCCAGTTCGAGGCCTCCCGGCCCGGCACGGCTCGGCCCGGCACGGCTCGGCCCGACACGGCTCGGCCCGACGCGGCTCGGCCCGACGCGGCCAACTGACCGGCGCCGCGGAGGGTTCGGCCATGCGCACCGGGGACGACCGCCGGGATGCCAACGCCTCCGCCGTCCTGCGCACGGTGCTCGACCACGGGCCGATCGCCCGCAGCCGGATCGCCGCGCTCACCGGGCTCAGCGCCTCCGCGGTGTCCCGGCAGACGGTGGACCTGGTGCGGCTCGGACTCCTGAGCGAGCGGCCGGAGTTGACGGGCGGCGGCACCGGATCGGTCGGCCGCCCGCAACTCCCGCTCGACGTGGACACCGACCGGCTCGCCGTCGCCGGGCTGCACATCGGCCTGCCCGGCAGCACCTTCGCCCTGCTCGACCTGCGCGGCCGGGTGCTGCACCGCCAGGAGATCTCCAACCGCGGCCGGACCGGATTCGCCGTCCTGAAGCCGCTGTTGGAGCGCCTGCCCCGGCTGCTGGCGGCCGTCGGCGCCGGCCGTACGGTGGTCGGGCTGGGCGCGGTCACCGGCGGCTCGGTCGACCCGGACAAGGGTGTGACGATCCGTCACGGCCCCTTGGACTGGCAGGACATGCCGCTGCGCGAGCTGCTGGAGGACGCGACCGGGCTGCCCGTCCAGGTGGACAACCACGCCCGGGCGCTCACCCGGGCGGAGATCCTGTTCGGCCACCCGGCGGCGCGCCGCAGCATGGTGCAGCTGTTCGTCGGGCACGTGGTGGACGCGGCGCTGGCGGTCGCGGGCACGGTCCACCTGGGCCCGCCCTCGGCCACCGGCGACCTCGGCCACCTCCCGGTCACCGGCACCGTCACCGACCCGGAGGCGATCAGCGAGGAGCGCTGCCACTGCGGCCGGCTCGGCTGCCTCTCGGTGGCCGCCTCGGACACCACGCTGTTCGAGGCGGCCGCCGCCGAGGGCGTCACCGCCGCGGCCGACCGGTTCCAGTTGATCGCCGCCGTCCGCCGGGGCGACCCGCGGGCGGAGCGGCTGGTGCGCAACCGCGCCCGGATCATCGGCCGCGCCCTCGCCCTGCTCGCCGACGTGGTCAACCCCGACCTGCTGGTGCTCACCGAGACCTTCGCCCTGATCGACCGCCGCCACCTCGACGTCGTCCGCGCCGAGTTCGCGCTCCGCTCGCACCTGCGGCGGGACGCCGACCTGCTGATCGCCCAGCGGCGCGGCGCCGACGTCCTGGCGGTGGCCGCCGGCACCCCGGTGCTCGGCGAGCTGTACGCCCGGCCCGTCCATGCCCTGACGTCCACCCGCCATCCGTAACGACCCACGCCCCGAAGGACCGCCATGACCGCGCCATCACGTCCCCCCGCCGCCCCGAGCCGCCGCGCCCTGCTGCGCGCGGGCCTCGCCGGTGCCGGCCTGTTGACGCTCGCGGCCTGCCGGTCCGCCGTCGAGCACTCCAGGAACGCCGCCGCCGACGTCGACGGGGGCGGCACCCCGCGCAAGGGCGGCGTGCTGTCCATCGCGTCCGCCATCGACATCACCCCGAGCCTGCTCTTCGCCCAGAGCGCCAACGTGCTGGTCCAGCGCCTCGTGTTCAACACCCTGACCAGGTACGACGACCGGCTCCAGCCGCAGCCCGAGCTCGCCACCTCCTGGCAGGTCGCGCCGGACGGCCTGAGCGTCACGCTCAAGCTGCGCGAGGACGTGCTGTTCCACAGCGGCCGCCGCTTCACCGCCGACGACGTCGTGTTCGCCGTCAAGAACCTCCAGAACCCGGCCCGTTCGGCACAGCTGCGCTCCACCGCCGCCGCCGTCACCGACTTCCGCAAGAACGGCGACTTCGAGCTGACCCTGGTGCTCGCCCACCCGGTCAGCAACCTCTTCGACCTCTTCGAGTTCATGATCATCCCGGACGCGGCCACCGTCGAGGACGCCGTCGCCGGCACCCGGCTGATCGGCACCGGCCCGTTCACCCTCACCGAGCGCAAGCCCGGCTCCTCGATCGCCTTCGCCCGCAACGAGCGGTACTGGAACCCCGGGCGCCCCCACCTCGACGGCGTGGAGATCCGGATCATCCCGCAGTCCGAGTCGCTGCTGTCCTCGCTCAAGACCGGCCAGACGCACCTGTCGTACAACATCCGCGGCAAGGACGCCGCGCTCCTCCGCGACGACCCGCGGTTCCACGTCAAGCAGTACGACACCGGCTCCGGCGCCTACTACATCGGCGTCGACGTCACCGCAGAACACGTCAGCGACAAGCGCGTCCGCCAGGCCATCGCCTGGGCGATCGACCGCGACCGCCTCGTCCAGCAGGCCCTCGGCGGCTACGGCAGCGTCTCCTCGGTGCCCTGGCCCAAGTCCTCCCCCGCCTACACCGAGGCCGGCGCGACCCACTACCGGCACGACCCGGAGCGGGCGCGGGCACTGCTCAGGGAGGCGGGCGCGGAGAACATCACCCTCCCGTTCGCCCACGCCGCCGAGCCCGGCCCCACCGCGATCGCGCAGATCCTCCAGTACGACCTCAAGCAGGTCGGCATCGAGACGGAGCTCCGGCCCGCCGACTCGCCGACCATGCAGAAGCAGCTCATCTCGCAGACCATGCCCGCCCTCTGGTCGCTCAGCCACGGCTTCGCCCAGTTGCACCCCGCCACCCTCGCGGTGAGCGCCTACCCCTTCAACGAGGCCAAGAACAGCTCGCACTTCTCCTCCCCCGCCTACACCGACGTCGTCCAGCGGGCCTGGAACCGCAGCGACAGCGACGGCCCCGAGGCCAAGGCCCTCTACCAGCAGATCACCGACGTGCTGCTGGACGAGGAGTTCGTGATCGACCTCGCCATCGCAGGGCTGGTCGAGGTGACGGGCAGCCGGGCCAGGGGCGTCACCCTCAACAAGTTCGGCTACCTCAACCTCGACGACGCCTACCTGGCGGCCTGAGCAGGAAGACCCGGAACCCCCCTCATGCGCACCTTCCTCCTCAAACGCCTCCCGAGCGCCCTGCTCGTCCTCCTCCTCGCCTCCTTCGCGGTCTTCCTCATCCTCCGGCTGATCCCCGGCGACCCGGCCACCTCGCTCGCCGGCCCGGACGCCACGCCCGAGACCGTCGAGGCCATCCGCAGCCAACTCGGTCTCGACCAGCCGCTGTTCAGCCAGTACGTGAGCTGGCTCGGCCGGCTGCTGAGCGGCGACATCGGGCCCAGCTACGCGATCGGCGGGCAGGTCGCCGACCTGATCGGCGACGGCTTCGGCGCGACCGCCCAACTCACCCTCGGCGCCCTGCTGCTGGTGGTGCTGATCGCGCTGCCGCTGGCCGTGCTCGGCGCGACCACCCGCAGCCGGCCGGTCGCCGCCGTGGTCCAGGCCGTCACCACCGGGGTGCTCGCCATCCCTCCCTTCGTCACCGGCGTCGTCCTCGTCCTGGTCTTCGCCGTCTCGCTCGGCCTGCTCCCGGCCGGCGGGCACGAATCCCTGCTGACGGAGCCGGACCTGGCCGTGCAGTACCTGGCCATGCCGGCCGTCTGCCTGGCCCTGCCCAGCGCCGCCGTGGTCGCCCGCTACCTCAAGGACGGCATCGAACGCGCCCTCGCCGAGGACTACGTCCGCACCGCGACCGCGCTCGGCGTCTCCCGGCGGCGGACCGTCTGGCGGCACGCGCTGCCCAACGCGCTGCCCTCGGCGATCACCGTCCTGGGCCTCCAGGTCGGCCACCTCATCGCCGGGGCCGTCCTGGTGGAGCGGATCTTCGCCTGGCCCGGCCTCGGCCAGCTGATCGAGCAGGGCGTCATCCGCCGGGACTACCCGGTGGTACAGGACCTCCTGCTGCTCGTGGTGGCGGTGTACGTCGCCGTCCAACTGCTCACCGACCTGGCCTACACCTGGCTCGACCCACGGATCCGCTGGGAGTGACCCGATGACCACCGCCACCCTTCCGCTCAAGTCCCCGCGCGTACGCGGACGCTACCTCTCCGGGCTGCTGACCTGGCGCGGCCTGACCGGCCTCGCCCTGGTCGGCGTGGTCGCCCTCGCCGGGCTGCTCGCGCCGCTGCTCACCGACACCGACCCCAACGCCCAGAGCGCGCTCGCACTGGCCGGTCCCAGCGCCGAGCACCCCTTCGGCACCGACGACCTCGGCCGGGACCTCTACAGCCGGGTGCTGCACGGCATCGGCACCGACCTCACCCTGATCCTCACCGCCGTACCGATCGGCGCCCTGCTCGGCTGCTCGGCCGCGCTGCTCGCCGCCACCTCCCGGTGGGCCGACCTCGCCGTCCAGCGGGCCTTCGACCTGCTGCTCGCCTTCCCCGGGCTGATCCTCGGCCTCGCCGTCACCGCCGTGCTCGGCCCCGGCCGCTGGCCGGTGGTGATCGTCATCGCGCTCGCCGAGATCCCGGGCTTCGGACGGCAGTTGCGCGCCGGGATCCTGGTCCAGCGGGAGCGCGAGTACGCCCTCGCGGCCCGCATCGGCGGCGCCTCCCGGGCCCGGGTGCTACTGCGGCACGTGGTGCCCAACGCCGTCGACCCGCTGATCGTGCAGACCGCCGTGGCGCTCTCCATCGGCGTGTTCATCGAGGGCGCGATGAGCTTCCTCGGCCTCGGCGTACGGCCGCCGGATCCCACCCTGGGCAGCATCCTCAGCCAGTCCGTCGCCTACCTCACCACCGACCCGGCCTTCGCGGCCGCCCCGCTGACCGCCACCACCGCACTCGTGCTCGGCTTCACCCTGATCGCCGAGGCCCTGAACCGGGGGATCCGCCGATGACCACCGTCCTCCATGTCAGCGACCTCACCGTCGACTTCGGCGGCACCACCGCCGTCGACGGGGTCGGCTTCGAGCTCGCGGCGGGCGAGACCCTGGGCATCGTCGGCGAGTCCGGCTCCGGCAAGTCCACCACCGCGCTGGCCCTGCTGCGGATGCTGCCGCCCGGCGGCCGGATCACCGCAGGGTCCGTCCACCTCGCCGGGCAGGACCTCGCCGCCCTCCCCGAGGAGGCCCTGCGCGCCCTGCGCGGCCGTCGGATCGCGATGGTCTTCCAGGACCCGATGTCCTCGCTCAACCCCGTGCTCACCGTGGGCCGACAGCTGGACGAGGCGCTGCGCGCCCACGGATCGGCCCTTCGCAGGGCCCAACGGCGCGCCCGCGCGACCGAGTTGCTCGACCTGGTCGGCATCCCGGACGCCGCCGAGCGGCTGCGCGACCACCCGCACCAGTTCTCCGGCGGCCAGCGCCAGCGCATCATGATCGCCCTCGCACTGGCCCACGACGCCGAGGTGCTGGTCGCGGACGAGCCGACCACCGCGCTCGACCCGACCATCCAGCAGCAGATCCTGCGCCTGCTCACCCGGATCAACCGGGAGACCGGCACCGCGCTGGTGGTCATCAGCCACGACCTCGGGGTGATCACCCAGACCTGCGAGCGGCTGCTGGTCATGCGCGACGGCCGGGTGGTCGAGCGGGGCGCCACCGCCGAGATCCTCTCCGACCCGCAACACCCCTACACCCGCGAACTGTTGGCCGCCGTACCGCGCCTGGACGAACCCTCCCGGGCGGCCGCCAACAGCACCCCGGGCGAGCAGCCACTGCTCACCGTCCGAGGCCTGGGCAAGACCTACGGCACCCGGCGCCGCTCCGTCACCGCGCTGCACGGCGTCGACCTCGACCTGCACCCGGGTGAGACGCTCGGCCTGGTCGGCGAGTCCGGCTCCGGCAAGTCCACCCTGGCCCGGGCCCTGGTCCGGGCGCAGGCCCCGTCGGCGGGCAGCATCCGCTTCCGCGGCGAGGAGCTGGGCCGCCGGCCGCACCGCGAGGTCCAACTGGTCTTCCAGGACCCGTACTCCTCTCTCAACCCCCGGATGACCGCCGGGCAGATCATCGCCGAACCGCTGATCGCCCACGGCCTCGGCGACCGGGAGCGGCGCGCCGCCCGGGTCGCCGAGCTGCTGGAACAGGTCGGCCTGGACCCGGCCATGGCCGAGCGCCACCCGCGCGCCTTCTCCGGAGGCCAGCGCCAACGCATCGGCATCGCCCGGGCGTTGGCACCCGAGCCGAGCGTGCTGATCTGCGACGAACCGGTCTCCGCCCTGGACGTCTCGGTGCAGGCCCAGGTGATCGAGCTGCTCGCCCGGCTCCAGCGCGACCTCGGCCTGGCGATCCTGTTCATCGCCCACGACCTGGCCGTGGTCCGGCAGGTCAGCCACCGGATCGCCGTGATGCACCACGGCCGGATCGTCGAGACCGGCCCGGCCGACCGTGTCGTCACCGCGCCCGAACACCCGTACACCGCCGAACTCCTGGCCGCCGTCCCGCGGCTGGAGTCCGCCCTCGCCGCACCCGCCGACGCGCCCACCACCGCGCCCCTCGCCAGCACCCGGAGCACCACATGACCGCCGAACCCGCAGCGAACCCGCACCGCCGCGATCCCTACGCCGGCTTCCCCGGAACCGTCGGACGCACCTTCCGCGAGTCCGCCCCCGCCTGGCCTCGGCCCGTCCGCCCGCGCGAGGGCGCGCCGAACATCGTCGTCGTCCTGATCGACGACATGGGCTACAGCGACATCGGCCCGTTCGGCGCCGAGATCCCGACCCCGACCCTGGACCGCCTGGCCGACACCGGCGTCAAGCTCGCCAACTACCACACCATGCCGCTCTGTTCGCCCGCCCGGGCGGCCCTGCTCACCGGCCTCAACCCGCACCGGGTCGGCTACTCCTTCGTCGCCAACGCCGACCCGGGCTTCCCCGGCTACGGCATGGAGGTCGCCGGGGACATCCCCACCCTGGCCGAGCTCCTGCACGACGCCGGGTACGCCACCTACGCCGTCGGCAAGTGGCACCTCACCCGCGACTCCGCCTCCAACGCCGCCGACGACCGCGCCAACTGGCCGCTCCAGAAGGGCTTCGACCAGTACTACGGCGTCCTGGAGGGCCTGACCAGCCTCTTCCATCCGCACCAACTCGTCCGAGACAACAGCCCGTTGGACATAGACGAGTTCCCCGACGGCTACTACTACACCGACGACATCACCGACCAGGCCATCAAGATGGTCAAGTCGCTGCGCGCCCACGACGACGACAAGCCGTTCTTCCTCTACCTCGCCCACAACGCCGTGCACGGCCCCCTCCAGGCCAAGTCCGAGGACCTCGCCCGCCACCGGGGCCGCTACGACGGCGGCTGGGACGAACTGCGCCGCACCCGCTTCGCCCGCCAGCTCGCCGCCGGGCACTTCCCGCCCGGCACCGAACTGCCCGAGCGCAACTCCGAGGCCGGGTACGAGGTCGGCCCCTGGGACGAACTCACCGACGTGCAGAAGAAGTTGTACGCCCGCTACATGGAGGTGTACGCGGCGATGGTCGACAACGTCGACCGCAACCTCGGCCGGCTCACCGACACCCTGACCGCGCTCGGCGAACTCGACAACACCATCATCGTGTTCACCAGCGACAACGGCGGCACCGGCGAGGGCGGCGCCGAGGGCACCCGAAGCTACTTCAGCCGCTTCGTCCACCACCCGAACCTGCCGGACGACTGGAACCCGGACGTCCAGCGCGAGATCGACCTCATCGGCGGCCCGCAGAGCCTGGTCCACTACCCGCGCGGCTGGGGCATGGCCTCCAACACCCCCTTCCGCCTCTACAAGGGCCAGACCTACGCGGGCGGCGTGCGCGTACCCTTCGTCCTCTCCTGGCCGGCCGGCCTGCCACGCGCCGAGGGCGACAGCGGCGTCCGCCCGCAGTACCAGTACGTCACCGACATCCTCCCCACCCTGCTCGAACTCGCCGGTGTCGAACGGCCCTCGAAGCGGCGCGAGCTGCCCGTCCAGGAACTCGACGGCGTCAGCTTCGCCTCCGTCCTGCGCGACGGTGCGGCGCCCAGCACCCACCTCGCGCAGTACTGCGAGATGACCGGCAACCGCAGCTACTACCGCGACGGCTGGAAGCTGGTCACCCTGCACCGCCCCGGTGCCCCGTACGACGACAGCGAGTGGGCGCTGTACGACCTGCGCACCGACCCCACCGAGATCCATGACGTGTCCGCCGAACACCCCGACCTGGTCAAGGAGTTGTCCGCCGAGTGGGAGGCCGCCGCCTGGCGCAACGGGGTCTTCCCGCTCGCCGACGGCAGCGGCGCCCTCGCCCTGCGCGGCCCCGGCGCCGAACGGCTGCGCCGCCCGGTCACCCTGCTGCCCGGCACCCCCGAGCTGGAGCGCTACCGCTCCTCCCGGCTGATCTCCTTCCGCTCCTTCACCGTCGAGGTCGCGCTCGACCGGCACGGGGGCGACGACCGCGGCGTCCTCGTCTCGCACGGCGACCAGGGCGGCGGCTACAGCCTCTACGTCGAGGACGGCCGGCTGCGCCTCGCCTACAACCAGTACGGCGAACTGCTGGAGGCCGACGGCGGGCGCCTCCCGGCGGGCGCACGGTTGGTCACCCTGGAGGCGACGGCGGTGGCCGACCTCAAGTGGGAGTTCCGGCTGCTGGTGGACGGCGTCGAGGGCGGCCGGCTCGGCCCCGTCCACCAGCTGATCGGCATGGCACCGTTCCAGGGCATCAGCGTGGGCATCGACCGCAAGTCCCCGGTCTCCTGGCCGGTGTACGAACGCCACCGCTCCTTCCGCTACACCGGCGCGCTGCACTCCGTCACCTACCGACCGGGCGAGCCCGCGCCGTACGACCCGGAGACGGTCGCCCGGGCGCTGCGCGAGGCGGCGGCGGCCTTCGAGTAACTGGCACCCGGTTCCCGGAGATCACAGACCGGGGCCGCCCACCCGGGTTAGGCTCGGCCCGCGCGGCGCCCGCCCGCGCGGCTTGAGCCTAGGGGGAAACGCATGATCAGGGACCTGCTGCCGGACGTCGTGGTGACCGAGGTCGCGTACGACGACCCGCCGGAGGCCCGGCTGGAGCCCGCCGAGGCGGCGGTCGTCGCCGAGGCCGTCGACAAGCGCCGCCGCGAGTTCACCACCGTCCGCCACTGCGCCCGCGCCGCCCTCGCCCGCCTCGGGGTCCCCTACCGCCCGCTCGTCCCGGGCCTTCGCGGCGCCCCGAGCTGGCCGGACGGCGTGATCGGCAGCCTCACCCACTGCGACGGCTTCCGTGCGGCCGCCGTCTCCCGGGCCGGCGACCTCGCCTCCGTCGGCATCGACGCCGAGCCCGCGCTGCCGCTGCCGGAGGGCGTCCTGGAGGCGATCGCGCTGCCCGTCGAGCGGCAGCGGCTGGCCGAGCTGGCCGCCACGCACCCGGGCACGCCGTGGGACCGC
>NZ_JAFLNG010000243.1 GCF_017427025.1 Streptomyces sp. FH025 | reverse complement strand
GCGCCTGGCCAGCCGGAGCACCAGCGCCAGCTGCAGGGCGATCACCAGCACGGTGTTGCCCACGAACACGCCAGAGGACCAGGCCGGGGAGGCGTGCAGCTGGAGCACCAGCAGCGCGGGCAGCGCCACCTCCAGCACGTCGAAGCAGAACGCGTACGGCAGGTTGGCGAGGCTCAGCAGGCTGATCCGGCGCAGCGGCTCGCCCGCCGCCTCGGCGCTCCCGGCGGCCTCGGACCGTTCGGCGGTCCGCTGCGGCGCCCGGACCCGCAGCGAGGCCACCAGCAGGGCGGAGACCACGCAGGCCGCGCCCGTCACCCCGGCCAGCAGCCGGATCACGCCCGCCCCGCCCGTCACCGCGACGGTCGCCAGCAGCGCGCCCGCGCCCAGGCCCGCGTTGCGCAGCGAGCGCCCGGCGGCGAGCGCGGCGTCCCGCAGCCGCCCCTCGGTCAGGGTGCTGACCACGGCGGCGTGCGTGGTCGGCCAGGACTGGCTGCCCACCCCGAACAGCACCGCCGCCGCCGTGAACCCCGGCAGGTCGTCCGCGAGCAGCAGCGCGAGCGACCCGGCCGCCCGCAGCAGCAGCGTCACGGCGGCCGGGAGGGTGCGGGCGCCGCGGTCGATCCAGCGGCCGGTCAGCGGCACCGCCAGCAGGCCCGCGACCATCCCCGCCGACAGGGCCAGCCCGACCGCCCCGGCGTGCAGGTGCAGCACCCCGACGCCGTACAGCAGCAGGAACGGACGCAGCAGGCCGCCGCCCACCGCGTCCACCACGAGCGCCACGGCGTACCGGGGGCCGCCGGCGGCGGTCAGCAGGCTCAGCAGCGCGGACGGGCCGTGGCCGGTGCCGATCGGCGGGGCGGGCCGCTCGCCGTTGCGGGCGGCGGCGTGGTCATGGACGGACTTCTCCTGGATCAGGCTCATGGCCGGTACCGTCCGCCCGGGCCGGGCCGCCTGGCACGTGGATTGACGCTTCCCGTCAATCGGCGGGGGGCCGGTCGAGGGCGGGTGGCAGGATCGGGAGCGTGAGTGAGCGAAGCATAGGGGTCCCCCCGGCCGAAGGCCGGGGGAGAACCATCAAGAGGCGCGTGTGGGCGAATGCCCCTGCCGAGTGGTGGGGGTACCCCCGGCCGGAGGCTGGGGGAGAGGCGGGCGCATGAGTTTGACGATCGACATCACCGGACTGCCGGAGGAGCGCCTGCTCTTCACGCCGTCCCCGCTCGGCGAGCTGAACGCCATGCTGCACGTGCTCGCCGAGCCCGCGCACCACCCCATGCTGCACGGCTGGGTCGGCAGCACCGCCGCCGTGATCCCGCCCGAGCTGTCCGAACGGCTGCTGGAGGCGGACTTCCTCTGGCGCTCCTCGCGCGCCGACTTCCTCGTCCCCGGCCTGCCCGGCGCCACCCTCGCCGAGGAACTCGACGCCGTCGACCGGCTCGACGACGAGCTGTACGTCGCCGCCGCCCTCATCACCACCTGCGGCTCCTCCCGGCTCACCCGCCGGATGGACTCCCCGCTCACCGACCCGGTCGCCAACGAGCGGGCCCGGGAGCTCGCCCTCGCCCGCGGCCCCCGGCAGGCCGCCTTCGCCGACCGGCTGCTCGCCGACCCGCCCGCCGTCCGGGCCCTGGTGCGGCGGATGCTGGAGGACTGCCAGTCCGCGTTCTTCGCCGACGCCTGGCAGCGTGTCCTGCCCGACCTCGCCGCCGACGCCCGGCGCAAGGCCGACCTGCTCGCCCGCCGCGGCCTCGCCGAGGCGATCGCCGACATCTCACCCTCCGTCACCCTCGACCAGGGCGGGGACGGGCGGCGCCGGATCGTCATCGACAAGCTCCAGGACAGCGCCACCAGCGGCACCGACTCCGGGGGCGTCACCTTCATCCCCACCGCCTTCGGCCGCCCGCACCTCCTGGTGGTGCACGCGCACGGCTGGCGGCCCGTCCTCCAGTACCCCGTGGCCGAGGCGGGCGTGCCCGAGCCGGTGTCACTCGCCCTCGTCCAGCAGCGCCTGGAGGCCCTCGCCCACCCCGTCCGGCTGCGCCTGGCCCGCACCATGGCCCGTGGCCCGCACACCACCGGTGAGCTCGCCGCCGCCTGGCAGCTCAGCGCCCCCGAGGTCTCCCGCCACCTGGCCGTGCTGCGCAAGGCCGGGCTGCTCACCACGCAGCGGCGCGGGCGGTACATGCTCTACCAGCTCGACCTGGCCGGCAGCGCCCGGCTCGGCTCGGACCTGCTGGAAGCGGTGCTGCGGTGATCCACACCGACGGGAACAGCGGCCGACCGGAAGGCGTTGGTCCGGTCATGACCGACGACACGGCCGTTGACGCCCAGCCCGAGATCCTCCGCTACGCGGCCTTCGCCGCCCGCCCCGAGGGCGGCAATCCGGCGGGCGTGGTGCTCGACGCCACCGGGCTGACCGGCGAGCGGATGCTCGCGATCGCGGCCGAGGTCGGGTACTCCGAGACCGCCTTCCTGACCGCAGGAGCGTTTCAAGGGGCTTACGGTGTACGGTACTTCAGCCCGCTGGCCGAGGTGCCGTTCTGCGGGCACGCGACGGTCGCCTCCGCCGTCGCCCTCGCCGAGCGGACGGGCCCCGGCCGCTACGTCTTCACCACGGCGGCCGGCGACGTCCCGGTCGAGGTCGAGCGCGGCGCCGACGGCCTGCTGCGGGCGACGCTCACCAGCGTCGAGCCCCACGTGGAGGAGGTCGACGCCGCCGACGTCGCGGAGGCGCTCTCCCTGCTGGGCTGGTCCGCCGCCGACCTCGACCCGGCCCTGCCGCCGCGCATCGCCTACGCCGGCGCCCGGCACCTGGTCCTGGCCGTCGGCACCCGCGAGCGACTGGCCCGCCTCGACTACGACTTCGACGGCCTGGCCGCCCACATGCGCGCCCGCGACCTGACCACCCTCCAACTCGTCTGGCGCGCGGCGCCCGAGGTCTTCCACGTCCGCGACCCGTTCCCGGTCGGCGGCGTGGTCGAGGACCCGGCCACCGGCGCCGCCGCGGCCGCCTTCGGCGCCTACCTGCGCGACCGGGGCGCGGTGACGGCCCCGACGGCGACGGCCCCGACGGTGCTGACCCTCCACCAGGGCGAGGACCTCGGCCGCCCGGGCGTCCTGCGGGTCGAACTGCGCGCCGAGCACGGCCGGGTGCGGGTCTCGGGCACGGCGGTGGCGATCCCGTAGCGCCAACTCCCGCCCGGCTAGAGTTGCTTCGCATGACCCACACCGAGACCGAGATCACCGCGGAGCTGGTCCGGCAGCTGCTGCGCGACCAACACCCGGACCTGGCCGACCGCCCCGTGCGGCTCGGTGCCCGCGGCTGGGACAACCAGCTGTGGCGGCTCGGCGACGACCTCGCCGTCCGGCTGCCCTGGGCGACGGAGTCGGCGGACGCGCTGCTCCGCAAGGAGCACGCCTGGCTGCCCGTCCTCGCCCCGCGCCTTCCGCTGCCGACTCCCGTCCCGCAGCGCCTCGGTGAGCCCTCGGAACGGTTCCCCAGGCCCTGGCTCGTCACCACCTGGGTGCCGGGCACGCCCGCCGACCGCGCCCCCGCCACGCGCGGCGCGCAGGCGGCCGACAGCCTGGCCGCCTTCCTGACGGCCCTCCACCGGCCCGCTCCGGACGGCGCGCCCGACGGTCGCGGCCGCGGCGGGCCGCTGGCCCTCGCCGCCGCGTACGTCGCCGAGAAGCTCACCGAGGCCACCGACCTGGGGTTGCTCCCCGACCCGGAGGCCGTCCGCGCCGTCTGGGAGGACGCCGTCGCCGCGCCCGAGTGGACGGGCCCGGCACTCTGGATCCACGGCGACCTGCACCCGGCCAACGTCCTCACCGCGGACGGCACCTTCTGCGGCGTGATCGACTTCGGCGACCTCTGCACGGGCGATCCGGCCTGCGACCTCGCCGCCGCCTGGACGCTCCTGCCGGACGGCGCCGCCGACCGCTTCCACGAGGCCTACCAGCCGACCGCGGACGCCGCGACCGTGCGCCGCGCCCGCGGCTGGGCGGTGCTGCGCGCCCTCGTG
Source organism: Streptomyces sp. FH025 (assembly GCF_017427025.1). Classification (GTDB taxonomy): domain Bacteria; phylum Actinomycetota; class Actinomycetes; order Streptomycetales; family Streptomycetaceae; genus Kitasatospora. The sequence continues at coordinate 6,146 of NZ_JAFLNG010000243.1, read as the reverse complement.
TGCGTCCTCGTCGGAGACGCCGGCGTCCACGGCCGCCCCGGCGGCAAGCCCACCTGGGGCCCGCCCGCCCACGCCGCGCTGCGACGCCTCATCGCCACGGCGTAGCCGGCCCGGTGAAGCACGGGGGCGTGCGAGAACCGGCATGTGGGATTCCTCAGCGGTCCGATGCCCACGACGTGACCGGGCCCGTGTCGGGCAGCCAGTGGAGCTCCCCGGTGCCCAGGGCGATGGTGGCGCGGGGGCGCATCGGCCCGTTGCCCCGGCGGGAGAGGACCACGAGTTCCGTGACCCGGGCGGACCGCGTGCCGAGCCGGGCGGCGCACTCGGCGGCGAGCGGTCCCGGATTCCCGGTCCGGCCCAGTGACAGGTGCGGGGTGAAGCCCGATGCGTGGCCACGGCACTGCGGGAAGCGTTCCAGCAGCGCCCGGTACAGCCCGGCCCACGGCGCCGCGCCGCCCGCCGCCGGGTCGAGCCAGACGGTGGCGTACGCCCGGTGCCGGAAGCTGCGCACCCCGCGCAGCCGGGCCGTGAACACCGGCGTTCCCGCCGCCGCGGCGGTCAGGAGCGGGGCCGCCCGGTGGAATTCCGACTCCGGTACGAACCCGAAGAGCAGGTTGACGTGGGGCGGCCACCTGCGGACCTGAGGGTCGTGCTCCCAGCGGATGTCCTGGATCGGTTGCCACAGCTCCGGCGGTGGGAGCCATGCGACCGCCGTACGGGCCGTCGGCGCGACATCCAGGACGTCGATGTCCGGAACGGCGGCGGGCTCGGCCCCACCGGGGCCCGGATGTGCCTCCATACCGCCATTGTCCGGCGGAAACGAGCCGACCGCCCTCGAACGGGCGGGCTCCTGCTGCCGATGCCGATGCCGATGCGGGCCGGGGCACCGGAAAACCGTTCGCGCCCGGGTGCCGTCATGGGCGAGGCTGCCCGGATGCAGCGAGCGAACAGCCGGACCGTGACGGTCGACCTCACCCACGGGGACGAGTACTTCGGGCAGCTGGGCCCCTTCGAAGTGGAGCTCGGCTGGTGGTCCTCCGTCGACGAGGTGGTCGCGCGGGCGACGGAGCTGGCCGGGGTACCGGTGCTGGTGGCACGGCTGGTCGACGGGCAGAGCGACGACTCCGGCCACGGCGGCCGGGTCCGCTACCACGCGGAGGCCCTGCAACGGCCCGTCGCGCTCAACTCCCGGCCCCTGGAGGGCGATACGGCCGCCCTGCTGGCCCCCGCCCGGCTGCGCGCCGCCTGGGCCACACCCGACGGTCTGCGCGAGGCCCTCGACTGGGCCGAGGCGCGGCTCGCGGCGGTCGGCCGCCCGAGCGCCGCCCCCGCGCGGCAGATCCGCACCTGGAACCTCTCCGGCCTGTTCCGTCTCCCGACCGCCACCGGCGCCGACGCCTGGCTCAAGACCACCACGCCCGCGTTCAACGCCCACGAGGGCGAGGTCATCTCGCTGCTCGGCGGCGTCGACCCGTCGCTCGTCCCGACCGTCCTCGCCGCCGACCCCGCCGGCGGGCGGCTGCTGCTCGACCACGTCCCCGGCGAGGACTGCTGGAGCCCGTCCGCCGAGACCGTCGCCGACGTCGTACCGCGCCTGGTGGCCGCCCAGGCGGCGCTGGCCGGCCGCCGCGAGGACCTCGCCGGACTGCGCGACCGCACGCCGGGTGCCCTGCTCGCCCAGCTGGAGCGGCTGCTCGACCGGCTCCCCGAGGAGACCGACCTGACACCCGCCGAACTCGACCGGGTCCGCGACCTCGCCGCCGACCTGCCGGAGTCGCTGGACCGGCTGGCCGCCTGCGGGCTCCCGGAGACCCTGGTGCACGGCGACTTCCACCCCGGCAACTGGCGCTCCGATGGCCGGAGTTCGGTGGTGGTCGACTACGCCGACGCCTGCCTCGGCCACCCCGCCCTGGACGGGCTGCGCCCCCGCGCCTACCTCACCCCGGAGGCCTGGCGCCACCACGCCCGGGTGTGGACGGAGGCCTGGCGGCGCCACGCCCCGGGCTCGGACCCCGCGCTTGCCCTGGAACTCGCCGAGCCGCTCCACCACCTGTCCTACGCGCTGCGCTACCAGGAGTTCCTGGACCACATCGAGACCGCCGAACGCCCCTACCACGAGGGCGACCCGGCCGCCGAGCTGCGCGCCGCCCTGGCCTCGGGGCTCCGGTCGTAGACTGCCGGGGTGAACCGTACGACCCCGACTCCGCCCCCGAATCCGGTGCTCCAGGTACTTCCGGAGCTGCCGTTGCAGGAACTGGAGTGCTTCTCCGTCCTGGTGCACCAGCTGCACTTCGGCCGGACGGCGGAGCTGCTCGGCCTCTCCCAGGGCCGGGTCTCGCAGCTGATCAAGCGGCTGGAGGGCCGGGTCGGCGCCCCGGTGTTCGAACGGACCAGTCGGCGGGTCGAGTTGACCGAGCTGGGGCGCGGGCTGGCCGAGCAGGTGGTGCCCGCGTTCGAGCGGCTCCGGGAGGGCTACGACGCCGCCCGGATGCGGGCCGCGGCGGCGGACAGTCCGCTGCGGCTGGGCTTCCAGTGCGCGGTGTACGAGCCGGTGGCGCGGGCCATCGCGCGGCTGCCGGAGGGCGCGGCACAGTTGGTCGAGCTGCCCTGGGGTGACCCGTTCTCGCACCTCGGCCGGGGCGAGCTCGACCTGGCGATCGTGCTCGCCCCGTGCCGGGAGCCGGGCCTGGAGGTGCTGCTGGAGTTCTCCCGGCAGCCGGTGTACGTGGCCGTTGCCGCCGCTCACCGCCCGGCCGGGGCGGACAGCGTCTCGGCCGAGGAACTCGCCGAGCTGCAACTGATCGAGCCGCGCGGGGCGGCGCCCGAGTACTGGCGGTTCGTCAACGCCCCGAGGCGGACGCCGAGCGGGCGGGAGCTGGCCTATCCGGTGGGCGCCGCCACCGTCCAGGAGGGGCTCTCGATGGTGGCCAGCACCCGCCGGGGGCTGCTGCTGTGCGAGGGCAGCATCCGTTACGTCCCGAGGCCGGACATCCGCTACCTGCCGGTGCCGGAGCTGGAGCCGACCGCGTTGCAGGTGGTGCAGAGCGAGCGCAGGCCGCACCGGCTGGCGGGCCGCTTCGTGGAACTGCTGCTGGCCGAGGTCGGCTGACCTGCCCGGCGCGCGGCTGCCGGGCCAGGGGCGCGGCCGGTCGAGGAACCTGGCCGGGTCAGGAGCCCGGCCGGGTGAGGAGGGTGAGCAGCAGCCCGGCTCCGGCCAGCCCCGCCGCGGTGAACAGGACGGCGTGGTTCCCGGCCCGGTCGACGACCAGCCCGCCGGCGAAGGAGCCGAGCGCGATGCTGGCGTTGAAGACGCCCGCCCAGACGGCCGCCGAGGACTCGATCCGGGACGGGTCGGCGGTGCGGACCCAGGTCTGGGTGGAGACCGACACCCCGCCGTACGAGGCGCCCCAGACGACCAGCGCCAGCAGGACGGTGACGAGGCCGCCGGTGGCGTACGGCAGCAGGACGGCGGCCAGGGTGACGCCGGTGAGCGCGATGGTGACGGCGGTCTTCGGGCGGCGCCCGGACAGCGGGCCGAGGGTGAAGTTCCCCGCGACGCCGGCCAGTCCGTACACCAGCAGGCAGCTCGCGATGACGCCGCTGGTCAGGCCCGCGTCGGCTTCAAGGACCGGGCGGACGTAGGTGTAGCCGGCGAAGTGGCCGAGCACGACGAAGGCGGTGATGGCCGTCCCGGCGGCGACGCCCGGGTTGCGCAGGGCGTCGGCGAGGCCGCCGAGCCGGCCGCGCTCGGTCACCGGCAGCGCGGGCAGGGTGGCGGCGAGGACGGCGGCGGAGGCGAGGCCCAGCAGGGTGAGCGCCCAGAAGGCGGCGCGCCAGTCGAGCAGCGCGGCGAGGTAGGTGCCGAGCGGGACGCCGAGCACCGAGGCGATGGAGACGCCGGAGAAGATCAGCGTCATGGCGAGCGCGATCCTCGGGCCCTCGGCGAGGCGCGGGCCGAGGCTCCCGGCGAGGCCCCACACGATGCCCATGGCGACGCCGAGCAGGACGCGGCCGGCGGCCAGGACGGCGAAGTTCGGGGCGAGCGCGGTGACCGCGTTGGCCGCGCCGAGCAGCAGCATGAAGGCGATCAGGACGGTCCTGCGGTCGCGCAGCCCGACCAGGACCGGGGTGAGGGGGGAGAGAACGGCGGCGATCAGGCCGGTGATGGTGAGGGAGAGGCCGGTGGTTCCGTCGGAGACGACCAGGCTGTGGGACATGGGCGTGAGGAGGCCGACCGGCATCATCTCCGAGGACACCACGGTGAAGGTGGCCAGGGCGACGGCGAGGACCGGTGACCAGCGTGGTGCGGCGGGTGCATCGGCCGGGGGTGCGAGGGTATCCGCGTTCGTCATGCGGCCAGCTCACCAGCCGGGGGAGGGGGCGAACAAGATCGAATAGCTCATGGACTGATTAGCCGGGCTCATCGATATGGGCTCATCGACATGGCGCGCCAACATGGGCGCGTCGATATGGGCTCATCGGTCTCGGCTCGAGAGCCCGCTCCACCGGCTCCCGGTGCCGCCCGCCACACCCGTGGCGGGAGCGGCGGGCGACACCGGGCCGGGCCTCACTCCGCCGGGGCGATCCGGTGGCCGCCGAGGGCCGAGTGGAGGGTGAGCGCCTCGACCGGGCAGAAGTCGACCGCGTCGGACAGATCGTCCGTCAACTCCCCGCCGCCAGCGGCGTATTCGGCCACCGGCCGGGCCAGCCCGTCCTCGCCGAGGGCCAGCGAGGCGGGGGCGCTCAGGGCGCACATCCCGGAGCCGATGCAGCGGTCCCGGTCGACCCGGACGATCACCGGCTCGGTGTCCGTACCCGGCCTGCCGGTCCCGGGCCGGTCCGTCCCCTGGCTCTCCGTCCCCTGGCTCTCCGTCCCTGCGGCGCCCGTCACCAGGCGACCTGCAGCGAGTTGGGGCTGCGGGTGAGCAGCCCGCGCCGCCAGTCGATGCCCTCGGCCGGCACGGCCAGCCGCAGCGAGGGCAGTCGACGGGCCAGCCGGTGCAGGCCGAGTTCGAGCTCCATCCGGGCCAGCCAGGCGCCCAGGCAGTGGTGCGGTCCGGCGCCGAAGGTGAGCATCGGCGCGGCCAGCGGGGAGAACAGCTCGGTGTGAAGGTCCCCGGTGAAGACCTCCGGGTCGTGGTTGGCGGCGTTGGCGTCGGCGGCGACCACGCTGCCGGCCGGGATCACCACCCCGCCGATCTCCACGTCCTCCACCGTGCGGCGCAGCAGCCCGGGCATGATCTCCCGGGCGTCGCCGAGCGGGATGGCGCGCAGCAGCTGCTCGGTCGCGGCGGCGGCGCTGGCCTCGTCGGAGGCGAGTCGCTGCCAGGCCTCGCGGCCGTCCTCCAGCAGGTAGACGAGGGCGTTGCCGAGGCTGGTCATGGTGGTCTCGTGCCCGGCCACCACCAGGCCGATGACCAGCGTGACCAGCTGCGGCTCGGTGATCGAGCCGTCCTCGGCGGCGGCTGCGAGCAGATTGCTGACCAGGTCGTCGCCGGGGTTCGCGCGGCGCTCGGCGATGACCTCGGCGCCGAAGGCGGTGAACTCGGCCATCGCGGTGTGGATCGCGTCGGCGCTGTAGGCGGTGGCGGAGAGCGCGTGGTCGCTCCAGTGGGCGAGCCGCTTGCTGTCGAGGCTGTCCAGCGCCATCAGGCGGCTGATCACCATGACCGGCAGGGGCCGGGTGTAGGCGGAGACGATGTCGGCGGGGGAGCCGTGCTCGATCAGGTCGTCGATCAGCGACTCGACCACCGAGGCCACCCAGGGCTTCCAGCGGGCGATCGCGCGCGGGGTGAAGGCCCGCTGAACGGTGCGGCGCAGCCGCTGGTGCTCGATGCCGTCGATGTTCAGCAAGCCCTGCGGATCGTCCAGGATGTTCGGCGTGCTCATGATCGGCGGCGCGTCCGGCGCGTAGAGCGGGGCGCGTCCCAGGCGAGGGTCGGTCAGGACCTGCCGCACGTCGGCGTGCCGGCTCACCAGCCACACCGGGGTGCCGGTGGGCAGCGCCGCGAGCCGCGGCGGGCCGGGATCCAGGTGCCGCAGGCAGTGCAGCGGCGGGAGCGGGGCGGTGCCGGTGCCGGCACCGGTCGCACTGTTCTCGGTGGACATCCGTACTCCAGACTCCAGGGCGGTGGGCCGCGCGTGAC
>NZ_JAFLNG010000242.1 GCF_017427025.1 Streptomyces sp. FH025 | reverse complement strand
TCGGCGACTCCCGGGGTGAGCCAGTGCAGCCGGTCCGCCAGGCCCGCCGCCGCGAAGTGCGCGGTGGTCTCCGCCCGGCCCTCGGTGAAGTGCTCCCACGAGGTGTAGTGCACGGGGACGACCCGGCGGGCACCCAGCGAGGTGGTGAGGGCCGCCGCCTGGGCCGCGTCCATGGTGATCAGCTCGCCGCCGCCGAAGGCCTCGATCCGGGCCGCACCGAGGTGCAGCAGGGCGGTGCCGATCCTGAACCGCCGCCCGATCTCGTCCAGTTCGGGGATGTGCACGGTGTCCCCGGAGACGTAGAGGGCCTCCTCCTCACCGGGCACCTCCATCACGAAACCGGTCACGTCCCCGACCGGGCCGTGCTCGCCGGGCGTACCGGTGACGCGCAGGGTGCGGCCGTTCACGGTCAGGGTGCGGGTCTCCCAGGGCGCCAGGCCCAGGGCGCCGCCGCCGAGACGGGCCGCGCCGCTGACCGTGGTCAGCACCGGGCGCCCGGCCAGCAGGGCGCGGCCGGCGGCGTCGAGGTTGTCGGGGTGCTCGTCATGGCTGAGCAACACCGCGTCCACCTCCGGCAGTTGGTGGGCGGCGAGGGCCGGGCCCGTGGTGCTGCGCAGCACCACCGGGTCGTGCCGGTACTCGGCCGGGGCCGGGTCGAAGACCGGGTCGGTGAGCAGCCGCAGTCCGCCGATCTCCAGCAGGACGGTGGCGGTGCCGATGTGCGTGACCGTGAGGTTCACAGTTCTCCTCGGTAGGTGCGATGAGTTCGGTTCTACGGATTCAGGGGGTGGCGGCGAGGCGGAACCGGCGCCGGTACTCCCCCGGGGTGGCGCCGAGGTGCTCGCGGAACACCCGGTGCAGGGTCTCCACCGAGCCGAAGCCGCAGGCCCGGGCGACGCCCGGCAGCGGGTGGCCGGTCCGTTCCAGCAGTCGGCGCGCGGCCTCCAGCCGGAGTTCCTCGACGTAGGCGCCGGGCGTGGTGCCGGTCTCGGCCCGGAAGACCCTCGCGAAGTGCCGTTCGCTCATGGCGAGTCGGGCGGCCAGGGCGGGCACCGAGAGGTCGGCGTCGAGGTGCTCGCCGATCCAGCGGCGCAGGCTCCGCAGGTCCGACCGGCCTCCGGCGAGGTGGGCCAGCGGGACGCTGAACTGGCTCTGGCCGCCCGGCCGTTGCAGGTACATCACCATGATCCGGGCGATCTCCAGCGCGAGGTCGTCACCGTGGTCCTCGGCGACCAGGGCCAGGGTGAGGTCCATGGAGGTGCTCAGGCCCGCGCTGGTCCACATCCGCCCGGAGCGGATGAACACCGGGTCCGGGTCCACCTCGACGGCCGGGTGGTCCGCGGCCAGCCGCTCGGCGGTCGCCCAATGGGTGGTCGCGCGGTGCCCGTCCAGGAGCCCGGCGGCCGCCGTGACATGCGCGCCCGCGCACACCGAGGCGACCCGCCCGGCCCGGGGACCGACCCCGCGCAGCCAGGCCACCACCGCCCGGTCCACCTGCGGCACCGGCCCGTGCGGGCCCAGCTCCACCCGGCCCGGCACCAGCACCGTGTCCGGCCGCACCCGGGCCTCGTCCAGCGTCGCGCCGACCAGCAGCGGCACCCCGGAGAAGGTCTCCACCGGCCCGCTCCGCTCGGCGCACAGCCGCACCTCGTACCCGGGCCGGCCCGGCGCCAGCAGCCGCCCGGCCAGCGCGAAGATCTCGGCGGGCCCGGTCACGTCCAGCGCGTTCACCCCGGCGAAGACCGGGATCACGACCAGGTGCGGCAGGCGGGGTGCGTCGTCCATGGCTCCACCCTCACCCGAGGCGCGGCATGGCGGCAATGACGGGAGTGTGCAATATCCCGCCATCGGCCTACGCCGGTCGCCCGAGTGCCCCGCGACCTCCGGCCGATTGATCCTCCTCCCACCGGGCGCAGCATGATGGCCCGCATGTGGGGCAAGTGGATCGACTGCCGGGTACGGCCCGGCGCCCGCGCGGCGTTCGCCGCCGGACAGCGCCGCTGGGCGGCGATCGCGGACCAGCCGGGCCTGGTCGGCCAGGTGGGCGGCTGGTCGCCGGCGGACGGCCGGGCGCTGGTGCTCGGCCTGTGGGCCGACGAGCCGGCGTACGAGCGCTTCATGGGCGAACGCCACGACGCGGTCGCCGAGACGGCCGCCCAGCGCGACACCTGGACGGCGATCCGGGTGGCGGCGGGCCCGGTGGTGCAGACCGTGCCGATCTCCCTGCCCGACGCCCTGGAGCACGCCGAACTCCTGCGCGTCGCCGACTGCCTGCTGCGCCCCGGCCGTGCCGACCACTTCCTGGACGTCCAGCGGGAGGTCTGGTCCCCCGGCATGGCGGCGGCCGGCGGTCTGCTCGCGGGCACCGTCACCCGGCTCGCCGCCGACCGCTACCTCGTCACCACCCTCTGGTCCTCCGCCGAGGCCCACGCCGCCTACACCGCCGAGGTCTTCCCCGGCCTGCGCGCCCGCGCCGACGTCCCGGCCGATGTCGAGACGCTGACCGGGCACGTCCTGCCGCTGGAGCCGTCCTGGCGAGTCCTCGGCCCGGGCCCGGCTCTCAGCTGGCGGGCGGCAGGTGATGCGCCGCCGCGATCCCGGCCAACGTCCTGAGGCGGGCGTAGAAGGCGGCGCAGTACTCCTCGTTGATCCCGGGCAGGACCTGGTCGAGCTCGTGGATGCAGGACCAGAGGCGGGCGACACCGTCGCCGTCGAGTCCGCCGTCCAGCTCCCGATCAACGAGGTTGGCGACAGCTTCGTCCACCATGAGCAGGTCCACCCCGTTGACTTCCACACCGCGGATGCCCTCGGGGAACGGCGCCGCCCAGTGCTCCTCCCGCAGCCCGGCGAGCCCGTCCCCGTCCCCGGTGGGCGGTTCCACCTCGGACGGCGCGGGGGCCCCACGGCCCGTCATGCGAGCCGCTCCCACCAGGAGATTCAACTCAGGGCCGGGCCGTGTTCACGGCCCCGTCGGTCGTCTCCTCCGGCTCGGCGGGCGCCTTGGTGCGGCCGGGCAGGAGGAGGGTGAGGGGGATGCCGATGGCGGTGAAGGCGGTGGCCCACCAGAAGGCGGTGCCGAAGCCGTCGGCGAGGGCGGCGGGGGTGTGGGCGTCGGCGAGGGCGTGTTGGAGGATGACCGCGAGGGTGGCGGTGCCGACGGAGCCGCCGAGCTGCTGGACGACGCGCTGCAGGACGCTGGTGTCGGGGATCTCGGCGGGCTTGAGCCCGACGTACATGGCGCTGGTGAGGGGGATGGTGGCGCCGCCCATGCCGAAGCCGCGCACGAACAGGACCGCCATCAGGAGGGTGTCGCCGGTGGATTCGGTGACGAACGCGAAGGGGAGGGTGCCGAGCGCGACGACGGTGAATCCGACGAAGGAGACCCGGCGCGGTCCGAAGGTGTCGGTGTACTTGCCGACGACGGTCCGGGACAGGAGCGTGCCGACGCCCTGGGGGATGAGGAGCAGGCCCGCGGCGAGGGCGTCACTCCCCCGGGCCTGCTGGAAGTACAGCGGGAGCAGGAGCATCGCTCCGTAGAGGGTGATGCCGGAGAGGAAGCCGAGGACGGCGGCCGCGGTGACGTTGCGGTGCCGCAGGAGCGTGAGGTCGACGAGGGCGTTCGAGGCGCGGGGCCAGGCCCAGCGGGCGAAGGCGGCCACGAGCAGGAGCCCGGCGACGAGGGGGACGAGGACGCGGGCGGAGGTGGGGCCGGCGTCTCCTTCGACCTGGGAGAGCCCGTAGATGACGGCGGCGACGCCCGGGGAGAGCAGCAGCAGGCCGACGATGTCGAGGCGCGGGCGGGGGGCGTCGGGTGCGGGCCGGTCGTCGGGCAGGTTGCGCAGGGCGAGGTGGAGGCCGATGGCGCAGAAGGGGATGTTGACGAGGAACAGCCAGCGCCAGTCGCCCAGGCCGAGGATGACACCGCCCAGGACGGGGCCGAGGATGGGGCCGAGGGCGACGGGCAGGCTGATGGTCGCGATGACCTTGCCGATGTTGCGGCCCTTGGCGGCCTGCATGATCAGGGTGGTCATCAGCGGCATCATGATGCCGCCGCCGACGCCCTGGACCAGGCGGAAGGCGATCAGGCTGGGCGCGTTCCAGGCCAGCGGGCACAGCACCGAGCCGAGGAGGAAAACGGCGAGGGAACCCGCCCACAGACGCCTGCCGCCGAAGCGGGCCTGTGCCCAGCCGGCGAGCGGGATGGTGACGAACATGGCCAGCAGGTAGCCGGTGCTGACCCATTGGATGGTGCCCAGCGAGGCGTCGAGGTCGGCCGCCACGTCGTGCAGGGCCACGCTGAGGATGGTGGTGTCGAAGACGACGGCCATGGCCCCGGTGATGATGGTGAAGGCCAGGCGCCACACGGCCGGGTCGACCCGGCCGGGGTCGGTCGTCGCGTCGGCCGTCGGGGCGGCCGGAGTCGAAGGGGAGGTACTCACGCAAACCCTTAAGATGCGAAAATATTCTTAAGGGGAGCGTAGGCCCGGCGATCTGAGACACCGACACCTCCCCGGTGGACGCCCTCGCCCTACGGCAGGGCCCGGCGGTCCGCCGCCGTGGGGGAATGCAGGCGGACCGCCGGGCGGCGCCCGGCCGGACGGGACATGGTCCGGCGGGCGCCGTGGGTACGGACGCGGCCGGAGGCGGTGCCTCCGCGCGGAGCGCCCCATTTCGAACCCCGCGTGCCGGCCGCGGCCCTCCACCGCGGCCCGGCGCGTCCGTGCCCACGCCCAGGAGACCGCGCATCGGCCGTGCGGATAACACTTTCTTCGGACCATCACGTAAGCGGACGCCCGGGCACCCGCGCGTCCCCCGACACCACGTCAGGAAGCTTGTACCGAAAGGTCCGATTCCTCATACTTTCGGACAGCGCCTGTCAGGAGCAGATCATCCGCCGCGCTTCCGGAGAGCACCGGCCGGAGTCCGCCCACCCGCCTGACCGCGCCTCACGGCCCCCGAACCCCGGGGGCCTTCCTACTCCCAGGAGGAGATTCGGTGAGGACCACGCGCAGGACCCCCCGCACCGGCCGCAGCCGCCGCACCCGCCGGCTCGCCGTGGCCCTCGGCCTGCTGACCGCCACCGCGGTCGCCGTGCCGGGCGCCGCCGCCGCCCCCAACCGCGCCGTCGAACCCGAGCAACTCGCCGCGGTCAGCAACAGCGTGCTGAGCGCCCAGGTCAACGGGACGGCGTGGTACGTCGACCAGGCCAACGGACGCGTCGTGGTGACCGCCGACAGCACCGTGTCCCCGGCCGGACTGGCCAAGATCATGCACGCCGCCGGCCCCGCCTCGTCCACCCTGACCATCCACCGCGTCCCCGGCGTGCTCGCCACGCTGCTCGCCGGCGGCGACGCCGTCTACGGCGGCAACTACCGCTGTTCGCTCGGCTTCAACGTGGCGAGCGGGAACACCGCCTACTTCCTCACCGCCGGGCACTGCGGGAACCTCGCGTCCACCTGGTACACGGACGCCGCCCACACCACGCAGATCGGACCCACCATCAACTCGACCTTCCCCAACCACGACTACGCCCTCATCCGCTACGACAACAGCGCGCTGAGCCACCCCGGCGGGTTCACCTCGGCCCCGGACGCGTACGTCGGCGAGCCGGTCACCCGTACGGGCTCCACCAGCGGCACCCACACCGGCTCCGTCACCGGCCTCAACGCCACCGTCCGCTACACCGACGGCAGCATCGTCACCGGCCTGATCCAGACCAACGTCTGCGCCGAGGCCGGCGACTCGGGCGGCCCGCTGTACGAGGGCACCAAGGCGCTCGGCCTCACCTCGGGCGGCAACGGCGACTGCACCATCGGCGGCACCACCTTCTACCAGCCGGTGAACGCGGCGCTCACCAGGTACGGCGTGCACCTCGACTGACGCGACGTACGGCCCGGCCGCCCGCTCCGAACCCGGAGCGGGCGGCCGGTCGGCGTCCGGGCGTCAGCCCGCGTAGACGTCCTCCACGTAGCGGCCGGACTCGACCAGGCCCTGCAACCAGTCCCGGGCCCGCTGCTCGTCGGCCCCCGGCGTGCGTTCCCGGTACAGCGCCCGGAAGGCGTCCCGCACCCCCGGCGCCATCCGGGCGCCGTCGCCGCACACGTACACCTCGGCCCCGGCCTCCAGCAGCTCCCAGACCTCCGCCGCCTCCGCCGCGACGCGGTCCTGGACGAAGCGCCGCCCGTCCTGCGGCCGCTCGCTGAAGGCGGGCCGCATCGACACCGCGCCGGCCCGCTCCGCCGCCTCCAGCTCGGCCCGGTGCAGGTAGTCGGCCTCGGGGGCGTCGCAGCCGAAGTACAGCAGCGCCGGGGCGAGCCCGGGCCCGTCCGCGCGCAGCGCCCGGCGGTCGGCGACGGCGCCGCGGAACGGCGCCAGGCCGGTGCCGGCCGCGATCATGATCACCGGGGCCCGGTGGCCGATCCGGAACGCCTCCCGGCACGGCCGGACCTTGGCCAGCACGGTGTCGCCGACCGCCACCCGGTCGAGGTAGCCGGAGCCGGTGCCCCGGAAGGTCCCCCGACCCGAGCGGGCCGGCGCGCTGAGCACCGAGACCATCAGGTCGACCTGGCCCGCGTCCCCGGTGGGCGAGGAGGAGATCGAGTAGTGCCGGGGCCGGATCGGCGGCAGCAGCTCCAGCAGCACCGGCCAGCTCAGCCGCCCGCGCAGCGCCGGGTGGTCCTCGATCAGGTCGAGCAGGGTGCGCGGGTCGTCCGCGGGCAGCGTCCGCAGGGCGGCCTGCTCGGGCGGGCACGGGTTGAGCTCGGCCAGCACGGCGCGCTGCTCGGCGGTCGGGCGGTCCTGCAGCTCGACGTGGCGGGTGAGCAGCTCGCGCACCGTCAGCGGGCGGTCGACGGCCAGGCCGCCGCGCCGGTGGGCGACGACGCTGAGCACGGCCTCCGGGTCGGCGCCGAACAGCTTGGCCGCGCGCTCGACCAGGTCCGGGTCGTTGGCCGGGAGCACGGTGAGGTGGTCCGCGGTCCGGTAGTCGGCGCCGTCCGGCAGAGCCAGCCGGACCAGCCGCTTCACCCGGTGGTAGGCCGGATCGGTCAGGCTGCCGACGGCGGTGACGGTCAGTTCGGTCATGCCGTGCCGGGCGGCCAGCGCGTCCAGCGGGCCGCCGGCCAGCTCCGTGACCGTGTACGCCGCCTCCTCCCGGTGGACGGCGGCGGCGGGGGCGTCGGCGTCGCCGTAGCGCTCCAGCAGGGCCGCGCCCAGCGCCTCGGTGAACGCCCGCACCGTGCCGTCCAGGTCGCCGGAGGCGTCGGCCTCGGCGCGGGCGAGCAGCCGGGTGGCACCGAGGGCGGCGAGCCGGTCGTCGATCAGGGCGGGGATGCGCTGGTAGGTGGCCGCGTAGGTGCGGTCGCCGATGCCGAGCACCGCGTACTCGACGCCGTCGGCCGTCCCGTCCTGCTGGAGGCGGCGGACGAAGGCGGCCGCGTCGTCGGTCGGCTGCCCGTTGTACGAGGCGGCGGTGATCACCACCGGACGGTCGGTGGGCAGGCCGTCCGCGTAGGCGTCCAGCGGGGCGGTCGTGGTCTCGCAGCCGAGTTCGGCGGCGGCCTCGGCGAGCTGGCGGGTGAACTCGCGGCAGGCGCCGTAGTTGGAGCCGTGCAGGAGCAGCAGGCCGGTGCCCTGCCGGACCCTCGCGGGGAGCTCCACGGCCGCCGTCCGCACCACGGTGTCGGCCGCGGCCCGCGCCGGGGCCTCGGGGGTGCGCCGGGCGAGGCGGAGCGTGAAGCCGTCCGGCTTGATGGTGAGCGACTGCTTGAGGGTCAGCCGGTAGTCGGCGTGGTCGATCAGCCGGTAGCGGTGGACCAGCATGCCCAGCAGCATGACCGCCTCGTGCAACGCGAACTGCCGCCCGATGCAGGCCCGTTCACCGGTTCCGAAGGGCTTGAAGGCGTGCGGCGAGCGGGCCGCCTCGGACTCCTCGTCGAAGCGGGACGGGTCGAACAGCTCCGGGTTGTCGCCCCAGGCCGGGTCGCGGTGCAGCATCGGGGTCACCACGAAGATCGGCTGTCCGGCGCGGACCGGGACCCACCCGCCGAGCAGGGTGTCCACGCGCGCCTCCCGGGTGAACGCGGGCGCCGTCGGCCACAGCCGCAGCGCCTCGTTGAGCACCCGGCGGGTGTGGCGCAGCCGGCCGACGTCCTCGTACGACGGCTCCGGGTCGGCCCGGTCACCCCAGAGTTCGTCCACCTCCCGCTGGACGCGCCGCAGTTCGGCCGGGTGCTTGGCCAGGTAGTACAGCGCGAAGGACAGCGCGCCGGAGGTGGTCTCGTGGCCGGCGATCAGGAAGGTGATCACCTGGTTGCGGATGTTCTCCATGTCGAGCCGGGAGCCGTCGACCGGGTGCACCGCGTCGAGCATCAGGCCGAGCAGGTCCTCGACCGGGCCCGCTCCGGCGCCGCCCCCGGCGCGGGCGGCGATCACCTCGTCCACCACGGCGGCCAGGTAGTCGGCGTCCCGACGGAACGCGGCGTCCTGCTCGCCGTGGTCCAGTGACGGGTCACGGGTGATCCGGTTCATCGCCCAGTCCAGGCAGCGCACCATCGCGTCCACGAACGGGTGCGGCTCGTTGCGGTCGAAGGAGCCGAAGTCGAAGCCGAACCCGGCGAGCCCGATGGTGTCCAGCGTCATCCGGGTCATGTCACCGGGCACGTCCACCGGCGACCCGGCGGCCGTCCGTCGGTCCCAGGACTCGATCAGCCGTCGCGCCACCCTCAGCATCACCGGGTGGTAGGTGCGCATCGAGCCGAGCGCGAAGGCGGGCACCAGGATGTCGTGCGCCCGGGCCCAGTTCGGCTCGTCGTTGTACGCGGTGAACAGGCCGTCCCCGGTGAACTGGCGGACGTTCTCCAGGCCCGGGCCGATCGACTTGGTGAAGCGCTCCTCGTCGGCCAGTTCGGCCACCAGCTCCAGGCTGCTGACGACCACGAGGTCCCGCCCGTGCAGGCGTTGGACGAAGGCCGGGCCGTGTTCTCTGACCAGTTCCATGGTCCGCAGCATCGGGACGCTGACCGGCGGCAGCGCGGAGACGTCCACCAGGGGGACGTTCGGGGCCTCGGTCGCGGCCTCGGGCATGGTCTCGGTCATCGGTGGGTCCCTCCCAAGGGCAGGAAAGTTTCTCAGCATCTCCACTCTCCGCCCCCGCAGCGATCGCCGGGCCACGATCACTACATGATTGTGTAGTGTCGATGACATCCCGGGACTTGCCCACGACGTGTCAGATCCGGTTCGGGAAGGGTGCCGTGGAAGGAGAGCGGAGCATGCGAGCGACCGACGACCGCGGTCCGACGCCGGGCACCCGGCCGGACACCGCGGTGATCTGGCGCAACCGGGCGCTGCGCCTGCTCGACCACGTGTCGCTGCCCATCGCCGTCTGCGAGTTCGGAGGCCGGATCCTGATCGCCAACCGCGCGATGGCGGCCGAATTCGGACTGCTCCCTGGCCGGTTGCGCAACCGCCGGATCCTGGAGTTCTTCACCCTGCGGGACAGCGCCACCATCCCGGCGCTCACCGAGGCCGTCCGGCTGCACCGCCGCTCGCAGTACCGGACCCGGGTCACCTGGACGCCTCCCGACAGGACGGAACGGCACGGGGAGATGACCGTCGACCTGTGCAGCGACACCCCGGAGCAGACTCCGAACCTGCTGCTCTCGCTGCACACCCTCGACGTGCCCGCCACCACGCCGCCCGGCCCGCGTGCCGAGGTCAGCCGGATCGAGGCCCTCATCCTGGCCGCGGCCGCCCGGGGCGCCACCACCGCCCGGATCGCCAAGGAGGTCGGCCTCACCCCGGACGGCGTCAACTACCACCTCGCCCGGCTGTCCCGCCGCTGGAACCTCCCCAACCGCACCGCCCTGGTCGCCCGCGCCTACGCCCTCGGCGTCCTCGCCCGCGACACCTGGCCCCCGGAACCCGACCCCCACCACCTGGCCCCGGCGACCTGACGGGCCGCAGCCCGCGAACGGACGTGCATCGAGGGGCCTCGGACGGTCGATCAGCGAGGGGTGCGCCCGACCGGGGCGCGCCTCACACCATTGGTCCAGACCTCATTGGTCCAGACCTATTGACGAGCCTTGCCGCCCCTCCTACGATCCGGTCCGGCACAGCCCCACATGTCCCCACCTCACCCAGAGCCGGGCGTCACGCCCCCACGCGTCGGTCA
>NZ_JAFLNG010000241.1 GCF_017427025.1 Streptomyces sp. FH025 | reverse complement strand
CGGCGGGCAGTGCCGTCGGCGCCACCAGGACGGCGAAGTCCTTCACCGCCACCGCCTGCGACACGTCCGCCTTCACCGGCAACTCCGGTGCCGCGCTGGTCCAGCAGGTCAAGGCCGCGAGCCTCGACTGCGTCAACACCCTGTTCAAGCTGACCGGCAACGACGCCAAGGCCGCCTTCAACGAGGCCCAGATGGCCACCGTCGCCAACGCCCTGCGCGACACCGCCACCACCTACCCCGGCGACGACTCCACCTCCGCCGGCCAGCTGGTGCTCTTCCTCCGCGCCGGCTACTACGTGCAGTGGTACAACAAGGACGCCGTCGGCCCGTACGGCGCGACCCTCCAGACCGCCATCCGCGGCGCGCTCGACGGCTTCTTCGCCGCCCCGCACAGCAAGGACGTCACCGAGGCCAACGGCGCCACCCTCGCCGAGGCCGTCACCCTGATCGACAGCGCCCAGGAGAACGCCCGCTACACCGGCGTCGTCAAGCGGCTGCTGAACGACTACAACACCGGTACCTGGACCGGCTCGATGGCCACCGCCGTCGCCAACACCGAGACCGTCATCGAGCGCGGCTTCGACCAGCCGGCCTTCGTCTCCGCCCTCCAGGCCGACCCGTCCTTCGCCACCACCGCCGCGTCCTTCGTGACCCGCAACAGCTCCCAGATCAACGGCGCCGACCCGGTCACCTCGATCGGTATCCAGCTCGGCAACCTCGTCGCCAACGACGCGCTCCGGGCCCAGGGCCGTCCGATCCTCAAGGACCTGATCAACCGCTACCCGCTCGTCGGCAACACCGGTCCGCTCACCATGAACCTGCTCTGGTTCGCGGAGAAGAAGGACGCGGGCAACTGCTCCTACTACGGCACCTGTGACGTGCCCGCCAAGCTCGTCCCGCTGGTGCTCACGTCCAACTACACCTGCAACGCCAACCTGAAGATCCGCTCGCAGAGCATGACCGCGCAGCAGTTCGCCGACACCTGCACCAGCCTGGTCAACCAGGACGCCTTCTTCCACAAGATCGTCAAGGACAGCGGGCCGGTCGCGAACGACAACAACACCAGCCTGGAGGTCGTCGTCTTCGACAGCTACTACGACTACAGCCTCTACGCCTGGGAGATGTACGACATCGCCGTGGACAACGGCGGCGAGTACGAGGAGGGCAACCCGGCCACGGTCGGCAACCAGGCCCGCTTCATCGCCCACCAGGCCACCTGGCTGCCCGGCTTCCAGATCTGGAACCTCAACCACGAGTACACCCACTACCTCGACGGCCGCTACGACATGTACGGCGACTTCAACGCCGGCATGACCACCCCGACCGTCTGGTGGGTCGAGGGCCTCGCCGAGTACGTCTCCTACAGCTACCGGGGCGTCCACTACGACGACGCGGTCACCCAGGCCGGCCTGGGCACGTACGCGCTGAGCACGCTCTTCGACACCACCTACGAGAACTCCAACTCCACCCGGACGTACAACTGGGGCTACCTGGCGGTGCGCTACATGCTCCAGTCGCACCCGCAGGACGTCGACGCGCTGCTCGCCAAGTACCGTGCCGGTGACTGGGCCGGCGCCCGCACCCTGCTCAAGACCACCATCGGCACGAAGTACGACGCCGATTTCGCCACCTGGCTGAAGGCCTGCGCCGCCGACAACTGCGGCTCGCTGCCCACCACCCAGGCGCCCCTGTGCACCGCCTCCGACACCCGGCAGTACGACAAGAACTGCCGCCGTGACAACGTCGCCGCCACCACCGGCAACTACAGCTACAACTTCCTCAACCTGCCGGCCGGCGTGAAGCAGCTCACCATCACCACCAGCGGCGGCACCGGCAACGCCGACCTGTACTACAACGGCGGAGCCTGGGCCACCACCGGCTCGTACCAGGCCAAGTCCACCAGCAGCGGCAACGGCGAGACGCTCACCATCACCAACCCGCCCGCCGGTTACGTCTTCTTCAGCCTCTACGCCCAGCAGGGCTTCGGCGGCGTCACCGTCACCACGACCTACAACTGAGCGAGGAACATGCATAACTGATGTGACGTCAGACAGGTGAGACGGAGGGCCCCGCGGCGACGCGGGGCCCTCCGTCGTCTCCACCGCGCCCTACGGGGCCGCCGGCCCCGCGACGCGCTGCGCCGGAATGCCGCGGTCGCGCTGGAGGTCCAGCAGCTCGCGGAACAACCCGTCCGGGCGGGCGGCCAGTTCGGCCCAGGTGCCGGTCTGCACGATCCGGCCCTTGTCCATCACGATCACCCGGTCCGCCACCGCCGCGTTGGCGATGTTGTGGGTCACCAGCAGGGTGATCCGGCCCGGGGCGAGGGAGCGCAGGGCGTGCAGGATGCGGTGCTCGGCGCGCGGGTCGAGGTCCGAGGTCGGCTCGTCCAGGATCAGCAGCCCGGGGCTGCGGACGGTGCGGTAGAGGGCCCGCGCCACGGCCGCGCGCTGCCAGCCACCGCCGGACAACTCGGCTCCGCCCCACCAGCCTTGGGCGAGCAGGGTGCGCCAGCCGGAGCGCAGCCGGGCGACGGTCTCATCGAAGCCGGTACGGGCCGCCGCCCGCTCCACGTCGGCCATCACCTGGTCGGTGAGGTGCCCCAGGTGGACGTTCTCGGCGGCGCCGAGCGGCCAGCGGGCGAACTCCTGCGGCACTCGGGCCACCCTGGCCCACATGCCGTCCGCGTCCAACTCCTCCACCGGCACGCCGTCCCAGGTGATCCGGCCGGACTGCGGCAGGTAGAGGCCGGAGAGCAGCTTCAGCAGGGTCGACTTGCCGCTGCCGTTCTGCCCGATGACGGCGACCACCTCGCCGGCCCGCAGGGTCATGCTGACGCCGCGCAGGGCCGGCTCCTGCTGCTCGCCCGGGTAGCGGTGGAACAGGTCGGCCGCCTCGACCAACTGCGGTGCTGCGGGCAGCAGTCGGCCCCGGCTGATGCGGTGTCCGCCGGCCTCGTCCAGGAACGTGAAGTAGTCGTCCAGGTAGAGGCCCATCCGGTACAGCCGGGCCCCGTTGCCGACCAGGCCGTGCAGGCCCGAGGAGGCGGTGCGCAGCGCGAAGGTGGCGGTGCCGGCGGCGGCCAGGTCGATCCGGCCGCCGGCCACCAGGTAGAGCAGCGTGCCCCAGATCAGCGCGCCGCCGGCCCCGGTGCCGAGCGCCGCCAGCAGCGACACCTTGGCCGCCTCCCGGGTGGCCCGGTCGGTGGCGGCCACGATCTTGGCCTCGGCGCGGCGGTACTTGGCCATCAGGAAGGGCGTCACCTGGTCCGAACGGACCTGGTCGGCGCGGGTCTTGTCGATCAGGAACCAGCGGTAGACGCGCAGCGCGCCGCGGTCCTCGTTGGTGGTCACCGCGGCGAGGTAGTGGATCCGGGCGGTGCGGACGGCCGCGACCGCGGTCGGCACCGAGCCGAGCAGCAGCAGCGGCACCAGCCAGGGGTGCAGGGTGGCCAGCACACCCGCGGCGGCGGCCAGCGAGACGGTGGAGGCGATCACGTCCTGGGCGTTGGAGAGCAGGTCGGGTGTGGTGGAGGCGCCCCGGTCGGCGGCCTCCCACTGCTCGTTGTAGGCGGGTTCGTCGTAGGCCTTCAGCTCGGCGGCGCACCCGGCGGCGATCAGCGCCAGCTCCGCCTCCCGGGTGATCCGCGGCGAGACCCGGCCGGACAGGCCCACCACGGCGATGCCCAGCACGGCGCGCAGCCCGGCCGAGGCGGTCAGCAGGAGCAGGGACGGCGCGGCGCTCCGGAGGTGTTCGGTCACCGGGCCGGCGACCAGCAGGGCGTCCAGGGTGCCGGTGGTGGCGTACAGGGCGAGCGCCCCGAACACCCCGGCCAGCGCCTGGCAGACCAGCAGCAGCACCGTGGACGTACGGTCCGCCGCCCAGGCCAGCGCCATCGCGCGGCGCACCAGGTGCGGCAGCCGGCGCAGCATCGCGCCGGTGGACATCGACGCGCCGGCCTCGGCCCGGCGGTCGCCGGGGAACCTCAGCCGCAGTTCCTCCTCGTGCTCCTCCTCCGCCGTGCCTTCGGGGTTCACGGGTTCCACGGGTTTCACGGTCTGCTCCGACACAGTGCTCCTCCCTCGTACGGCCGTGGCGTTTCCGCACGCGGGCAGCCCTCACCACCGTTCGGGCACGGTGGGTGGGCAGCGGTGCCCAGGGGCACTCTGCGAGGGGCGGCTGCCGGTGCGGACCCCGATCCTGGCACCGGCTCCCGGGGCGCTACGGCGTGTCCCGGCGGCTCTCACTCGATCCGGGCGATTCCGTGTCGGCGACGGCGAGTTGGTGGCTAACGATCACCGGGAAGGTCCGCGATGTTCGATTCCGGGAGAGGCCCCGGCAGAGGCCGGCCGCGCGGACGCGCGCTCAGTCCTTCTTCCGGTCGAGCGCCCGGCGGAAGACGAAGGTGTTGACCACGATCAGCGGGGCACCCACGGCGGGGAAGACGTAGGTGGCGGGGACGAAGGCCATCGCGCACGCGATGACGGCGACGTCCAGCAGCACGATGAGAGCGGTGACACGCGGGCCGGAGCTTAGGACGCTCTTGAAACCCCTCTTCTCCTCCACGTGGACCTGCCTTTCTCCGTGACATTCACCGGTATGAGGAGCCTAGCAGCGGCACCGTCATCCAGTAGCCGAAATGCCGATCGGTGGTGCCGAAGTCTTCGGCACCACCGATCAGTTCATGAAATGGGATTCTGTCAGCGAATGGCCCGGACTACGGCCACTTCGTCCCGAAACCACAGTGGTTCAGGACCTCGCGGACGTTCTCCCCCTGCTTCCAGAACTTCCCTCCGTTGCGGGCCGCGTTGAAGAGCGCGTCGGTGGCCGTCATGAACTTGGCGGTCTTCGACACCATCATGAAGCCCTTCGCGAGGGCCGTGCCGCCGCCGCTGGTGGCCGCCCCGATGGCGGCCTGCTGCACCGCTCCCTTGACGGTGTGCTCGCCTGCTCCGACCTCGTAGACGCCGACGCTCGCCGCGGCGCCGATGGCGGCCGTCATCAGCATTCCTCCCGCGCCCGCGCAGATGCCGGCCGTGGCCGCCGCGCAGGCCGCCGTGGCGACGGTCGCGGTGGCGATGATCGCCACCTGGGCGATGCCCCGCCAGTGGTCCTTCACCGCGTTGCCGATGGCGCTGAACCAGCTCATCCCGGACGGGTCGATGAGGTTCAGCGGATCGTTGTTCGCGTAGGAATAGTACTGCCGTGTTTCGGTGAACTTCGGGTCCTGCGTCAGGAACTGGGCGGTCGCCGGGTCGTAGTAACGGGCCCGCAGGTAGACCAGTCCGGTTTCGGAATCGGTGTACTGACCCGTGTACTGGAGAACCGTGGCGGCCGTCCCGGTCTTGCCCCTCACTTCTCCGTAGGGGCCGTAGTCGTACGTCGCCACCAGGGCGCCGGCCGAGTCCGTCAGCGCCCGGGTGGAGCCGATCTGGTCGTGGAAGAACCACTGCGTTCCGGCTGCGGAGATCTGCTCCACCGGGCTCGCGTCGGGGCCGTAGACGTAACTGTAGGTGCCGTCGAAGAGGAGGCCGGCGTCCTGCTCCGCGTCCCAGGTGAAGGACGTGGTGGTACCGCCGACGGTCTTGGCGGCCCGCAGGCCCGTCCCGTCGTAGGTGTAGGCCGCCGTGGTGCCCGTGCCGGAGTCCGAGCCGGTCAGCTGCCCGGCCTGGTTGTAGCCGTACTTCCTGACGGTGCCGCCGGTGGTGGCCTGGGTCCGCTCCCCCTGGGCGTCGTAGGTGTAGGTGGTGGCCCCGGTGGGCGGGGCGGCGCAGGTCGGGTTCGCGGGCGCGGAGCCGTTCGCGCTCCAGCAGAGCTGGTTCGCGGCGTCGAACGCCTGCTTCACGGTGCCGAGTTGGACGGCGTTGTCGGCCGCGTCGTAGCCGTAGCCGGTGGTCGTGCCGCCCGTGGTGACGGACTTGAGCTGGCCCAGCGGGCTGTACTGGTAGGTCCGGCTGTCGGCGGTCGGCGCCGTCCGGGTCTCGCCGGAGAGCCGGCCCGCGTCGTCCCGGGCGTAGCCGAGCGAGGCCAGGGTCGTCGTCCCCTTGGTCAGGACGTCGCTCGCGGGGCGCCCGGCGTCGTCGATGCCGGTGGTCGCCGTGGTGCCGTTGGGGTAGGTGGTCGTGGTCCAGTGGCCGTCGCTGTCGTAGCCGAAGGACGTGGTCCTGGCGCTCCAGTCCTTGACGGCGGTCAGCCGGTTGGCCTTGTCGAAGGTGCGGGTGACGGTCTGGGTGCCGGATCCGGGGTAGGTGATGCCGGTCTGGTTGCCGTTCTCGTCGTAGGTGTATCCGACGACCGCTCCGGCCCCGTTGGTCTGGGAGGTCAGCTGGCCGAACACGTCGTAGGCGCGCTTGCCGGTGCCCGTGCCGTCGGTCATGGAGACCTGGCGGCCGAGCGCGTCGTAGCCGTAGCCGACGTTCGGGGTGACGCCGTCGGAGTACGTGACGGAGGTCAGGTGGTTGGCGGCGTCGTAGCCGAAGGTGGTGACCCGACCGGACGGGTCCTTGACGGTGGTACGGTTGCCGGCCCCGTCGTAGGCGGAGGTCGTGGCGCGCCCGTTCGGGTCGGTGGCGGAGGTCTGCCGGGCCTGGGCGTCGTAGCCGTAGGTGGTCTGCGCCCCGGCGCCGTCGGTGGTGCTCGCGACCGTGCCGTCCGGGTTGTACGCCGTCGCCACCTGGGTGTTGTCGGGGCGCTTGGCCAGGGTCTGCCGGTCCATGGCGTCGTAGGTGTAGGTGGTGACCTTTCCGTTGGCGTCGGTGGCGGACGTCTGGTTGCCGTTGGCGTCGTAGGCTGCGGCCGTGGTCTTCCCGAGCGGGTCGGTGGTGCCGGTCTCGTGGCCCCAGACGTCGTAGGTGTGGGTGGTGCAGCCCTTCGCGGGCGCGGTGCACCCGGGTGCGGTGCCGGCCTCGGTGCCGCGAGGCGACACCTCCGAGGTCAGCAGGCCGCGGGCCTGGTCGTAGCCGCGCTTGGCGGTCTTCCCGGCGGCGTCGGTGGTGCTGGTGAGGTTGCCCGCCGCGTCGTAGGTGCTGCTGCTGGTGTTGCCCCGGGCGTCGACCGTGCGGGTGATGTCGCCCGGGTGCGCGGCGTCGTCGTAGTACAGGTTGACGCTGTGCTCGCCGGTGGAGCCGTCGGCCGCGCGCTGGACGGTGCTGGTCGGCAGGTTGTGGCCGTCACCGGCCGCGTTGGTGCCCCCGGAGGTCGCGATGTGGCCGGCCTCGTCGTAGTTGTAGCTGGTCAGCAGGCCTCCCGCGTCCAGCGTGGAGACGAGGTTGTCGGCGGCGTCGTAGCTCTTGGCCGTGGTGAAGCCGCGGGCGTCGCTGGCCCCGACCTGGTTCCCGTGGTCGTCGTAGACGGCGGTCTGGAGGTTGCCCCGGGGGTCGGTGATCGCGGTGACGCCGAGGCTGATCGGGTCGTAGGCGTAGCTCCACGTCCCGGCGTCCGGGGTGCCGTAGCCCTTGGTCTCGGAGACCAGCAGGCCGTTCTGGTAGGTGTGGAGCACCTTGTGACCGGACGGGTCGGTGACGAGCACCTGTCCGGCGGCGAGGCCGGCGCCGCTGTCCGGGCCGTAGACGAACACGGTGCTGCCGCCGAGCTGGTCGGTCTGGTTCACCACGCGCTGGGCACTGTCGTAGGTCATGGAGACGACCGGCGCCGGGGTCGCGGTGGAACCGTACTGGACCGGCCTGCGCATGGAGTTGAGCAGGTGGTTGGCGGTGTAGCCGTACTGGGAGTGGTCGTCGTCCTTGAGCGCGGGGGTGCGGGTGGTGCCGACGCCGTAGACGTCGGTCAGGTTGCCCGCGCCGTCGTAGCCGTAGGTGATCCGGCGTCCGGCGCTGTCGGACAGGGCGGTGATGTGGTTGCCGGTCCAGGTCAGGGTGTAGACGCGCCCGCCGGGGTCGGTGATGGTGGTCAGGTGGCCGGCGCCGTCGTAGCCCATGGTGGTGGCGTACGCCGGGGAGGCCTTGCTGCCGGAGACGTCCGTCTCGGCGAGGAGCCGCCCGTTGCCGGCGTCGAAGGTGAGGACCTCCTTCGACTTGCGGGTGAAGGTGTAGTTGTTCCCGTTCTTGCTGAGCGTCGCGTTGTAGCGCGGCGCCGACGGCGCGTACGTGCCGGAGGAGTTGACGAACGTGACCTGGGAGCCGTCTTCCTGACGGATCGTCACGTTGCCCGTGGCGGCGTCGGTGACGGCGCTCAGGTTGTACGAGTGGGTCCAGCCCCAGCCGAACGGGCCGTCCGCGGCGAGCGATCCGCCCGGACCGGCCGGGTCGGCGGTCGCGGAGGCGTAGCTGCGGGTGAACGTGAGCGGCATGCCGCGGCCGGGGGTGGAGAGGTCGGTGAACTGCTCGCCGAAATAGCCGGTGCTGGTGTCGACCGGGTCACCGGCGGTGCGGCGCACACAACCGCACTGCACCCAGGACGGGTTGCTGCCCTTGGGCGCGTCCTGGATGCCGGGCGGGCCGCCGATCGGCTGGCCGGGGGTGCCGCCCATCGGGATGAAGGCGACGGCGTCGTAGGCGACGTCGTAGTCGGCGTAGTTGATGTTGCCGCCGCCGCTGACCTCGCTCTTGTTGCTGAGCTGGAGGTTGCCGCCGTTCTGCATCGCGAAGGTGCCGATGGTGACCCACTCGTCGGTGCCCCAGTTCTGGTTCACCCGGATCTTCCACGGCGCCACCCCGCCACCGGGGTTGATGGTGTAGACCACGTTGGTCGCGGTCGCGGCCGTCGAGGGCAGATGGATCTTGATCTTGTAGTACTGGAGCTTGGGCAGGTTCGGCGTCCACGTCCCGGTGTTGATCAGCGCCGGGTTGCTGCCGTCCTCGGTGTGGGTGAAGAGCACGTGCCCGCCGAAGCCGACGCCCAGCTGGTGGGTGTCGATCGCGCCGATCGGGTCACCGGCCGCGTTGCTTCCGTAGGTGTAGGTGAAGCTGCCGCCCTGGGACCAGTTGGAGGGAGTGCCGCAGCCGACCAGGTTGAGCGGCGGCTGGGTCTGCGCCTCGTCCACGATGATCGGCGCGCCGTAGCCGGCGTTGGCGACCTTCGCCGGGTTCAGCGAGCAGACCGGCGGGTGCGGGTGCGGCTTGACCACGGCCGGCTCGGGCGAGCCCGCGCCGACGGTGTAGGCGCTGGTGGCGCAGGTGGTCGCGCAGTCCGGGATGAAGGTCACCGACTGGTGCCACCAGCACTGGAGGCTCGCCAGGGTGCAGTACTTGGGGTTCGAGGCCCCCGTCGGGTCGCACTTGTTGTCGCCGGTGCAGAAGGTCTCGACGGGCGGGATCTGGAGCCAGGTCTTGCCGCCGTGGTAGTCGGGCTTGGCGTAGGCGGGCTGGTTGAAGCGCAGGATCGGCTGGCCGGCCCAGCCCATGATCCGCTCCTGGTACGGCCAGCTGGCCGGGTGCCGGGCGTCGTCGTAGGTGTTCTTCAGGTACGGCGCGCGGGTCGGCGGGTAGTCCGGGTTGCGCGGGTTGTTGGCCCAGCCCAGGCCCCAGTTGCCCTCGGCGCTGGTGCAGGTGGGGCCGGGGACGCAGCCGGTGGTGTTGCCGAACGCGGCGGTGGGCTGGATGCCGGAGTTGTAGGCCCAGGCGGCCAGGTACCAGTTCTCCAGGTAGCGCGGGTTGCCGCCGTTGACGGTGATGCCGGCGTCGTAGAGCTGGTTCCAGGTCCGCTCCAGGATCTGGAGACCGGCGGAGACGTTCTCCTGGTAGTCGACGGCGATCTTCGTCTGGCCGTTCACCGAGTAGATCGTGTCGCCCTTGGACATGCCGTTGGTGACCTGGCCGAGGCCGTAGCCGCAGTCGGCCTTGGTGTAGTCCATCTTGGAGATGGAGCCGCCGGCGCCGTAGTAGTCGCCGACCAGCGCGCCGCCCGCGATGCCGGGCAGGGCGTGCCAGGACGCCTGGCTGTAGTTGCTCTCCTGCGCCACGATCGCCTGGTAGATCGAGCGCGGCACGGAGTCGAAGGAGTCACCGGCGGGGTGCTTGAGCGGCACCCGCGCGAAGTCGCCGTTGGGGGCGTACGCGGCCAGGCCCAGGTTGGACCAGCCGGCCGGGCGGGTGTAGGCGGAGCCGGTGAGCAGGCCCTGCTCGGCCATCTCGATGGCCCAGGACACCTGCGCGGTGCCGGGCTGCATCACCTGGCGGTTCTCGGCCAGCCGGTCGACGGCGCACTTGGGCGTACCGGCCGCCGCGACGGCGGCGGGAGCGGCG